>JBAWWJ010000033.1:0-45406 GCA_037146815.1 Planctomycetota bacterium | reverse complement strand
GATAACCAACCACATAAGCAGTTGACGCTGTTCGACTTATAGCCGGACAGTTGTGCAGCGAAATCCCAAAGTTGTCGCTGCGGAACTGATCGGGAAGCACCTCGTCCGAAGAACATTGCACGGCGTTTGTTCCGGAATGATCGTGGAGACAGAAGCGTACCTTGCGACAGACGATCCCGCCTCGCATTCGTATCGTGGCAAGACTCGCAAGAATGCCACCATGTTTGGACGCGCGGGCTTACTTTACGTTTACCCGATCCACGGGCGCTACTGTCTGAATGCGGTGACCGAGACACGCGGGGTCGCCAGTGCCGTTCTGATTCGCGCGGTTCAACCAGTCTTGGGAATCGAACTCATGCTGTTGCGCCGCCAGAGTTCTTTGATCGACCTGGCTCGCGGTCCGGCCCGATTGTGTGAAGCATTCGCTGTTGACCGGCAACTGGACGGATGGGACCTGACACGAGGCCGTCGCATCTGGATCGAATCAGCACCTCTTGAAAGTGCCATCGAAGACAGTGCCATCGAGATTCAGATCACGCGCAGGATCGGTGTGACATCTGCCCACGATTTTCAATTGCGGTATATCGCGAGCAACTGCGAGTTTGTCAGTGGACCGCGAAAGCACGTACCGACGATGTGATGAGACAACCCGGTCTCAAGGACTCTCTGGTGGCAAAGGAACCTGCGTCGGTGACATCAGGTATGCCACCAGATCACGGATTTGTTCTGCAGTCAGGGGCTGCAATAAACCATCCGGCATTAATGACAATGATGACGGGACGATTTCATCGATTTCGGATCGACTGATCGTCAGACGCTCCTTGGCGGTCTGCAGCGTCACCATTTTTTCAGTCTGCGATGCAATGATTCCGTTGTGGACTCGGCCATCATGTAACGCCACTGTCGACAGGCGATAGTCGGCACCCACGGCGGCACTGGGGTCCACCAGATTGATCAGCACATAGTCCAGATTGTGTCGACCGGAACCTGTCAGATCGGGGCCGATCTGGCCACCGTGTCCGTACAGGCGATGACAGTTTCCGCACGACTTCGCAAACGTCGCCCGTCCCTGACTCTTGTCTCCCTGTTGCAAGACCTCGGCAGTCAGTTGTGATTTCAATTGTGCGATCAATTGCTGCTTGTCAGCAGGAGAATCACGGAGTTCACCCCAGATCGAATTCAGTCGTTCCGTGAGCTTCGCATTGTTGAAACTGCGGATCTGGCGAGCGTGCAGGACGGTCACTTCACCCCGAGGAATTTTGCCAGCCGCGACTTGCTCCAGCAATGCTTCCGCAAACGACGGGCGAGTCACCAAGGCGTCGATAACCGCCGGACGGTCCGACGGAAAGAAGCTGCGATAGCTTTTGGCCAGCTTGTCACCGATCGCCGGATCATCGAACTCCGTCAGGCCTCGAACCGCCGTGGTGTTCAAGTAGCGGACACTCAGCAGTTGTTCGCAGATTTTTCGCCGCTCGGGAGCCCGGTTGTCGATCAACGTCTGCAAAGCCGATCGTCTGGCGGCCAGATCCGCTTTGCCATCCAGAGCAACTCGCTGAACCTGCTCCAAGGCCCGTCCAACGCCAAACAAAACACTCAGGTCGCGCACCATTGTTTTGAGCTTGTCGTCACTTGAAGAGGCAAGCTGTTGTTGAACGGCAGGCCAGTTCGATGGAGCTTTCATCTTGTGCCGTCCTGCAAACCCTTCAGTGAGCCCTTTGAAAAGATCCGGCAGTGATTCGGGTCGAGTCCCCGTCAGCAGTATTTCGATCGACTGCGGTTGTTCATCGATCATCTCGGCCAGTCGACGTGCGACCAGTCGCGTCAGGATGGGAAACCGGCTGTTGCAGGCGAATCGCGCCAAACCATTTGGATCGGTTTTCGCAACGGGGAGCAATCCATACCAGACCATCAGCGGCAGATTGTGGTCACTGGCGTCCTCCGTTCGTGCGGCCAGCGCAGTCGCCAATTTGAGGCGGCGGTTCACCGGTAGCCGTTGCAGCGCCGATGCGAGGGCCAGTCGTCTTGATGACAATCGATTATCCGTCGCCGTTAGAATCAATTTCTCGATCAACAATTCGGAATACGCACAGGATGTCGCGGCAGGATGCGACGATCCCATGATCGTATCGAGCGGCCAGGCATCGGTCAGCATCCGAATCGCCCAGGCGCTGATCTGCGAATCCGGGTGACGGACGAGATCCAGGAGATTTTTTTCGGTTGTCCCATGGATAGCAAACAATGTTTGCAGCGATCGCAGTTTGACGATCGTATCAGATTCGCTTTCGAACAGCTTTTCCAACGCGAAGCAGATCGCGGCTCGAAGTGTCGCGTCAGGTGACATCAAAATGCGATCAATCAGGATTCGTCGGGCCTGGCGGACGAACCATTCGTTGCGATGGCGATGCAATGCCACCAGAGCTTTCAAATCCAGATCCTTCAGGTCATCTGGAAAAACGCTCGCAGGAAGTTGTTGACCCCCGTTGTAGTGGACTCGAAAGATCCGGCCTGACTTGCGATGGACACCCGTGTGTTCGTGACATTCCCCTGTATCACTCCAGTCGAGAATGTAGACAGCACCATCGGGACCGTAACTGAGATCCAGCCCCCGAAACCATGGGTCTGCGGACTGCAGCATGTCAGGTTCGTGCTGCCCAACGTATCCAGCCCCTTCGGGAACCAACCGCTCCACGTTGACTCGACGACCATGCAGGTTGAGCGTCAGCAGGCGACCGCGATACGAATCCGGCCAATTGTCACCCAGGTAAATCGTCGCGCCGCTGTGAGCGTGGCCTCCCCCCAGTCGATCGTGCTCGCCCGTAACTTTTCGTGAATCGGTCCAATCCTTGCCAGTATCCCAGTGGTAGTGATCGGCGTGAGTATCAATCGTCATGTACACGTGCGGATTCGGATCTTCACTGTGTGGCCGACGATAATGAGCTCCCGGAATGATCTGCCACAGATGACCATTGACCGTATTGATGAAAAAGCCATCGCCGTTCTCATTCCAGTCGTGGCCCCAGGGATTGGTGGTTCCATGACAGAGAACTTCGACGATCGGTTTCATGGATGTTGAAGGATGGGCAGTCGATTCCTTCTGATCCGCAGGCCTCGGAAAAAGCAGACTGAAGTCAGGACGATACCGCCAGATTCCACCGAACAGAGGAACTCGGTCCTGGTCGGGTGTACCGGGTGGACCAAGCCGTCCCGGACTGGAGGCTCCACAGCGTCCATAAAGCCAGCCATCGGGCCCCCATTTCAATCCATTGGCAAACGTATGATGGTTGTCGGTGGCAGGGGTGAAGCCATCGAGCATCACGATCGGAGCTCCATCCGGCTTGTCGTCTCCATCGCGATCCGGAATAAAAATCAATTGAGGCGGAGTCATCAGCCAGACGCCGCCACAACCAATCGCGACACTGGACAGCATCTGTACGTCGTCCGTAAAAACGGTCCGCTTGTCGAACCGGCCATCGTGATCGGTGTCTTCCAGAATCAACACGCGATCACGCAGGCTGAGGTCAAATTTGAGATTGCGATCGGCGTACGTGTAGTTCTCGGCAACCCACAACCTCCCGCGAGTATCCCAGGCCATTGCGATCGGATTCTGGACATCCGGTTCTGCGGCAAAAACGTCTACCTGAAAGCCGTCGGGAACTCGAAACCCCTTGGCCGCATCCTCGGGGGGAAGTGCTTTGCTGTTGACATCCGCTTCCGTATTCACGGGATCAGGAAACGTCACCGTTTTGGGTGGAACGGGATCGACGGCATACGACCACATCAGTGATGTCGTCAGGAAGAGCGCGAGGGCGAGGATGGCGTTTCGCATGCGATGAAAACCATCAGGAGAATGAGGTTCAGGGAGTCAGTTTAATCTGGATGGTCGCTTCATCGCGATCCAGTGGCACATCATCGATCGGGAGCGAAAAATGAGTCGCCAGGCTTTGACGGAGTTTCGCGACATCGCTGACATGAGTGATGCGACACAACGTCCGACCGTCGTTGGCCAGCAACGTGTAGTTGCTGCCCGATTCCCGGAGCGGCTTCAGGACATTGGCGACCAGTTTGCTCAGTTCGCTTTCTGTCAGCTCACGGTTGATCTTGATCGACAACTGCGACATTTCCTCCTGCCCGGCAACCGTCTGGCGGAACAGTGACACCATGCCAGGCCAGGCCGAGGCCATTTGCAGGATCGCCGGGCCGACCGCTTGTTCGAACTGCTGTTTATCCGCGGCCGACTGCAACTGGTCCAGAACTTCATCAGCCTGCGACAGGGCATCCAAAAGCTTTGGCTTGATCGCCTTGATTCGTTCCGGCAGTCGCGCCAGCCATTCGCGATCTTCCTTGATTCCAGCGTCCCAGCGTTCGACCAGCGATTTTGGCAACCATTTGCCATCGTGCTTGACGTAAACAAACTCTGTCGGCTTATCGTCATGCGGGCCTCGGATGGCAACGACCTGCTCGGCTCCATTGGTCCGAACCGGTGTCACGGTGACTCCTGCGAATTGCCGGGAAACATTTGCACCAATCGCCTGCCCGAGGACATCGAGTGTCCCTGCTGACGATTTTCCGGGCAACAGCGACCGAAGTGTGATCTGTTTCAGCTTTGCCAGGTCACTCGCATCGTCTTCGACCAACGATGTCAGCAGCGTCAGAGTGGAATCCCAATGCTGTCGATACGGTTCGGCTTCGGGGCGATTACGAAACAGGTCCAGTTCCAGCAGGAACTCTTTTTTGGACTTGAGAAACGCGATCGTCTTGCGAGCCGCACCCGTCAGCCGGGACCAGATTTCGGGATCCATTTTGCCAGCGAAATCATGCAGCAATCCATCCAGATCTGATTGATAGGAACCGGGCAGAAAGTCATAGGCTTCAGCAAGTTTCCCGGCTTCCAGTCCCTTCAGCGTCGTCAGGACGGCCGCCGCTGCGGAGTCCTCTTCGATCTTGGGAATGGACGAAGTTGTGCCCGTATTCGTGCTGGCTGCCGGGGGCTTATCCGTCGGTTTGGTAGCGTCCACAGCGGTCGCCGGTTGAGTCGGCTTGGTGCCACCACAGCCGAGTCCACACAGCAGGCATCCCGCCAGCAATATCCAACAGGGAAGTTTACACATGACCATGGAGGTACGGAGAGTCTCCGTGTTCCTTTCTGTTCACTCAGATTTGTCGCCATCGCCCCGAAAAAAGCTCTGCGGCATGATATCCGCAATACCTTCGAATGGCGCGGGTTCCAATGGTTTCGCGGACTGGAACCGGGAAAATGTCGTTTGCAAACTAGCTGTCAGCGATCAGCTGTCAGCGTTCAGTTTTCTAAAAGCGATGGCCATCAAATCATCCGAACAGGAGACCTACGGTCGGTCGTTTCGGCGGGGTCAGGAGACCCGCGCCGAACATTGCCGAGTCGACAGCTGATCGCTGAAAACTGACAGCTCAACTCATCACCCCACAAACGCGAACAACCTCCGTCAGGATGAATCCTGACGGAGGTTGCTCTATGGAAACGGCTCGGCTCGTCACCGTCCGTGGGAGGGTATTACCCTTCAAAGCCGGCGATCGCCGGAATGCTGCGTCGAATTGTCGGTCTGTTGGAAGCCCTGAAACCTCAGGCCGCTTCGCTCATTCCTTCCTCGTCTTCGTAGACCAGGTAGTAGATCTCGCTGGAGCAACCATCGAGGATCGACTTGATGGTTTCGCTGGCCACTGATTCGCTCAGTAGTTCCAGCGCCGCGACCACTCGGTCGACTTCTTCCGAAGAAATCTCTTCGTATTCATGCTCGCTCACGTCGTCAGCCTCCAATTCCGGCGATTGGGGATATTAGGGAAAGTCCTGTCGCACCGGAATTATCGGCGGCAGCCCCGCCGTGCATGTACCAGAAGTCGCAGCACGGAAGAGACTTCAGCCGACATCGACCGCAGAATTCGCATTTGAAGCAAAGTTTACCCTATTTACCAGACTTCCCTTTTCGAGTCCCTTTCTTCGCTCCCTTTTCAGCCTTGGCCTCGGCTTTCGCTTCAGCCTTGGCTTTCTTGCTCTGCTTGGCTTTCTTGGCGGGTTTGGCAGGCTTTTCCCCGTTGGAGAAGATCTGATCCCATCCTGCCGAGAATTTGTCGTTGGACCCTGTGTGTACCGTGTAACCCGTCATAACTCTTCCTTCGACTCTAATGAGGGGAGTTCCCTCAACCCACATCGAGCGACCGTTCGAAAACCGCAACGGCCGCTCTCGCCAAAACCTGCGAGCATGTCACGATCATTTCAAGATGAAAGAATCTAGACCTTGGCGGCACATTCCCGGACATGCTTCAAACAGGCTTCAATGTCCGGCATTGGGTTCTTCGCGTTTTCTTCGTATTCAATCGCCAGGCAATACTGGTAATCCAAGCTCTTCAGTGCCTTCAGCAATTCGACTACCTTCAGGTCTCCTTCGCCTGCGATCTTGAATTGCTTCTGCTTTCGGCCATCGACTTCTGTCGTCTTTACATCCTTCAGGTGGCAGCCGAAAACTCGCTTGCCCAGGCGCTGGATCGCTTCCACAGGATCTTCGTCGCTGCGCAGGTAGTGTCCGGTATCCACGCAGGCACCAATCTTGGGATGTCGGTCTTTGACGACCTTTTCGACGTCGCTGATCTTGTTGTAGCGATGCCCGGGGCCGTGATTATGAATGGCGATGGCGACATCGTATTCGGCACAGAGTTTGTCGAGCAGATCAAACGTTGCCTTGTCGGGCTTGGGATCGGCGCTGATCGACTTGATCCCCATGGCCTTGGCGAATTCAAATCGTTCGCGCGCCGGGTTTTCGTTTTCATCAAACGGCAACACCCCGTACGAAATCAATGTGACACCATACTTGGCCAGCAGGTCCTTGTGAGCCTGGATCTGAGCAGGAACCGCCGTAATCGGCAGGTGACTTCCAAACGATTCCCAGTACTTCAGCCCCAAGGTCTTGGTGTGTTCCAGCGCCGCTTCGTTTTTGAACTCACGCAAGGAGTAGCTTTGAATCCCCATCTTCAGGCCAAGATACGGGTCTTTTTCAGCAGCGCGTGCGGTTGCGCCAATAGCGGCAACGGCCATGCCAGCGGCTGTCGCCTGCAGAAAGTCGCGACGATTGAATGATGTCGACATGTTGTCACTCCAGATGTTCAAGGGGAAGTCGATGACAAGACCAATTCGGTTTTCAAGACCCAATTTCAGAGCCTCGACAAAGATACCGTGGTCAGCGCGAAGACTCCACAATCCACGGCCGTTTCGCTGGAACCCGACAATCGGGTTCCAGACGCCAAAGGTGTCACAAACCGAAGCAGAGTGGGTTGCAGCGGTTGCATCGCAGCAAAACCCCCGGATCATAAGTCGCACGACAAGCGCATCGCGGCGGGATGCCAGAGTTGGTGGACGAAGTTTGGACTGCGCCTTTCTAGAGGAAAGGACGAGATTTGGAACACTGATCGCCGCTGATTCACGCTGATCCCGAACACGAGGAAGCGAGCCCCCAATATGGTTCGAACCAGTATTCTTCGAACCAGTATGGCGTGAAAGCCGTTTGTTTCTCTGGCTGATCAGTGGAAATCAGCGGAGATGAGTGTTCCTCATTTCGATGATGAAAATGTACTCGAAATGAACTGGCTCAAAATTGTAAACTTCCGCTCGACTGAAATGGAATCGGTCCAATCGTTGGCTCGAGGCCCAGAGTGGGTCAGAGCACGGTGTCGCCCCCAGATTGAGAGCGATTTGGGAGTCGTGGCAACAGCGTCCGGTGAATGCCGGTTCACGGAGTGACATACAACAGCGTTCGCTCTCCGGACGGGAGTGCTGTTCGGCTTCGAGTTTTCAGGCCGGATTCCTGCAGGGCCGCTTCCAGAGCCGGCAGCGAATAGTCGTCGTACTGGTCTGCCTTGTTGCGCAACAGGCCCCGTACCATCGGATCGCGTTTGCTGGGGAACTCGATGATGACCTCGGCTTGCAAGCTCGCGAGCCAGTCGACGACTTCGGGCAACGGGATGTTTCCCGCGATGACCAGATGATGAATCAGGCCCAGGCAGAGGACAAGATCGGGGTGTCCGCGATCTTCCAGTCGACTTCGCTCGCGACCTCGCCAGCCTTGAGCAGGTGACGGATTCAGCAGATCGATCCGTAGCGGCAGGATATTACCGCGGGTTCCGGCGTTTGCCGCAAGTTCCAGATACAGGCGCTCGACGCATCCATGATCTTGATCCATGGCGACGACATAGTCGGCATGGTCCGCGGCAATCCTGGAAAAATGCCCGTCGTTGCAGCCCAGATCCCAGACCAGCGATCGAGGGTGCTTTTCACAGATCCCGCGAACAAAGTTGGACTTCACTTCCAGGTCCTGGACAACATGAGGAAGTTCATGGCGGTAATGCGACCACTGAGTCGCATCCGGATGCCACTTCAATTGCTGCAGGAGTGCGGTCAGCTTGCGCAGGTTCTGTTGAATCAGTCGTCGGTCAAACCCACTGGACTTCAAGCCCCCGACGGTGTCCGCCTGTGATGCGTTTGTCTGGCGTTCAAGTAATGACTGCAGCCAGCCGTGTGTGAACACGCCTGGTCGAAAGCGATCCCGCCACGACAGATGTCGCAGAAACTGGCTTGCCGAAATTCCATCCAGATGTGCTCGCAAGATCGGCTGCAGATCGATCTTGCGGTAAGCCTGCAATAGCAGTGGAAACAACATCAGCTCGCAGAACTGTCGGTACCCTGTCCAAGGTTCATTCTCGCCATGTGTAACAAACGATCCAATATCGATAAAGACAGGTCGAGATCCGCGGAACTGAACGTTGTACGGGGATGAATCCTTCAAAATCGTTCCGACTTCGATCGCCTCACTGAGGATCTCAAGATGCAGGATCGCCGCTGATCGAAGCATCGAAAACGACCATTCGTATGGATAGGAAACGAATGGAATACGATCGTGATGAAGGATGGCAGCTATAGATGCCGACAGTTCGAATTGCGCCGCTACTTCATCGGACAATTCACGGGTTCGGACAACCGAACCCTTCGAGAGAAGCTGCTCAAAGAAGGGCTGCTGCGAAACTCTGTGCCAATCCCTCTGCGCCTGTGGCGACAGTGCACGGTAGACCTCACCGTGCTGCAGAAACACTCGTGATTTCCGATCACGGAACGAACCTGAATCATAACTCAGGTCTGGGTTTGGACTTCCCGGATTTCCGACAGGGTTACTGTTGACGGGACTGGCTTCGGAGCCATGAATTGATTCCATAAGTACCGCCCCAGCACTACAAAACCGCTGAATCCACCAACCAATGCCTGTAGAATCAGACTGCCGTTTCCCGGATCAAGATACGCCAGAATAGGATTCATTTGAGTCTCTCCACTGCCGCCAGTCCATCATCACAGGCCACGTAGGCAACCTGAGACACCACTTTGTCGGCAACTGCCGCGCCGAAGCCAGCCAGAAAACAACCACACGCAAACATTATAGGCGACAGCCCCTTAAGGGAAGATGAATTTGCCCCGCGATTTCGCTCGCTGAAGCCCTTCGTTTTTCCCCTGCAATGTAAACCCCGAATGCAGGGTAAAGTTTCGCCTGAAAAACTCGTCAGATCTGAATCAGGCCTTGAGAATCCATCATCATGAAATCTCGCCCGTCATATATTCTGGTTTTGATTTTCGCGGTTGAATGCACCGGAGTGATGTACTCGTTCGCAGATGGCCAGGAAAAACCGGCGTCGACGGACTGGTCAAACTTTCACGGCCCGCTCGGCAACGGCACATCGCCAGAACAGGGCCTGCGGCGCGAATGGCCCGCCAACGGGCCCGATGTTCTCTGGCGAGTCTCCGTCAAACCGGGCTGGTCTTCACCCGTCGTTGTTGATAACGACCTGTATGTCTGTGCTACCGAAGAAACCCGTGGATCGGCTGAAACCATCTCCTGCCTGAACGCCGTGACTGGTGAACAACGCTGGTCATTGACCTACGAAGTCGGTCCCTATTGGGAAAAGAATATTGGTTGGGCTCGCGGCGGTTTTCGATCATCGCCCTGCGTCTGGGGAGATCGACTTTATACGATCGGCGCGATTGGCCATTGCCACTGTCTTGATCGTCATTCTGGAAAGGTTCTGTGGAAGAAAAATCTCTGGGATACCTTCAATCCTTCGGGTGAAAAGGGATATTCCTTTTCGCCCATTGTCGCCGAAGGGAAATTGCTGCTGTGGTACGGCGACGGCGCAAGTGATGCGAGTCGTGGGCTTGATGCTGACCGTGAAACGGCTGGATTCGACGTCATCTTTCAGGCACTGGACCCGTTGACGGGAGATGTCGTCTGGACGTTTCGCGAACCGCATCACAGGCCAGCTCGAATGGGCGAAGGTCAGACTCCTTCCATCGCAGAATTCGCTGGCGACCTGTGCGCCGTGATTTCTGCCAATTGTGAACTGAAAGCATTGCGCATTCGTGATGGACGCGAGGTCTGGAAGTTCCCCGTTGTCCGCCCTGATGCGCGCGGAACCACGATCCCGTCTCCGCTGATCCTGAATCACCACATCCTGAACATGGCCGACAATGACGGATCAAGCCTGGTCACCATCGATCGCAAGGTTCCCGAACAATCAGCAACGACTCTCTGGAAAAAGGACCTGGAAACCTATTGTGGTGTCCATCAGTTTCGACATCACAACGGTTATCTGTATGGTTTCACAGGCGAAATTCGGGGAGCAGATGAACAGGTCGCGAGTGAATCAATGCTCAACCTGACCTGCCTGGAACTGGCGACGGGCAAAATGATCTGGAGCGAACCTGGATACCGTGCGGGGGTCGCGCTGACACTCGCAGATGGTCTGCTATTTGTTCGCAGCTATCCGCGACTGCGATTGATTGAAGCAAATCCCGAAGGATGCCGCGTACGAGGGGAAGTAAAAACACACGATGTCTGGAAGCCGACCCTGAATCTGCTGGACTTCGTACAGCCAGTCCTTTCCAGAGGACGACTGCATGTGCGAACTCCAGCAGAGTTAATCTGCTATCAGGTCGCCCGCTGATCCCAGTGTCTGATTGGAATGAAGACCGATCACTTTCGCGAAATTCGTCTGCGGATGATGAGGATCGGGGCGAGGAAAGTGACAACAATGACAAGCCACGGAGTCAATCCGACGGCTACCAAAAAGAATCCCTTCGCCATGGTGATAAGAGACTTGCACGACGACTCAAATGTCCGTGAAATCTCTGTTGAAAATGCCGGTGTCGTTGCGGGAGTATAGTTGACGATTTCGTGGAGCGTTACGATCACGGTCGCCAGGTCTGTCTTGTTCTTCAGAAGATTGAGTTGCCCCTGCATCTGCTCAATTTCACCGCGAACTCGCGACAATTCGCGTTCGACTTCCAGAGTATCTTTCAATTCCGCAGTCCGATCCAGATGACTCAGCAACCGCTTTTCACTCGATTGCTTATTGCGCAGACGGGCATCCAGATCGGCATAGGCATCCGTCAAATCCTGGGCTTCGCGAAGGTGCTGCTGTAGTTCACCAATGGCCTCAACATCCGCGACAAATCCGTCGAACTTTGCCAGTGGAACGCGAATTGTCCATGAACTCTCGCGACGAAACCCTTTCGATCCAGAGATCTCCTGACGAGCCAGGTAGCCACCTGAGTCTTGAATGGGCTTGAACAATTCCTGAAGTCGCTTGAGTGCCAATTCCATGTCTTCGACAACGACACTGATTCGGCTGGTATAGATGATCTTTCGTTCCACCGTGACCGGCGGCCCATCCCCTGCAGCATCTGCGCCCACGCGAGGTGGCTGGGGGACCTGCACCTGAGGGGCGGCTTTTGGACCCGATGGGGCAGTTCCACAACCGCTGATCAGGATCAACAGACACAACAGCAAAATGTGTCGCCAGACACGAAGAAGCACCATGATGTTATCACCCCGGTGAAGTCGAGGAATGTCGACAGATGTGAAACACAACACACATCAGATCCACATTCCTCGCGGGGTATTCCATCGAATACGCTGATTCGTACCGAAATTCGTGAAGTTACAAATTGGAATTCGTCAGCGAGCTTCGATCGATTGGCTACTTGATGCCCAGCATTCGATCGAGTGAATCGGCGGTCTGATAGACCAGCGCTTCCGGCCAATGCTGATACGGGTGGAAGTATTCGAACGTCAGGTATCCCTTGTAGTTGATCTTTTCGAACGCATCGAGCACGGCGGGCCAGTTTGTGGTTCCATCGAGCAGCGGCCGGAATGACTCCAGCGAGGAATCCGTCCCCTTCTTTGTGAATTCCTTCAGATGAACGTTCTTGATTCGCTTCCCCAGAATTGGAATCCAATGCTCCGGGAACTGATACTGCATGATGTTCCCGGTGTCGAAGTGAACATGAATCCGGTCACTCTGGAAGCTGTCGACGAACTCATTCATCTCCATTGGCGTCATCAGGAAACCGTTGAAGAAAATGTTTTCCATATTCAGATTGACCTTCAGCTTTTCCGCCGCCGGGATCAATTTGCCGATCGCTTCTTTGGCACGTGACAGGCAAAGATCATTGGCGACCGGTTCGTAATCGGTCCGCCAGGGAATATGGACCGCCCCCGGAACGACCAGGACATTTTCGGTTCCAAGGTCATGAGCGGCTTGAGCGATCAGGCCAGCCAATTCCAGTGCCCGTGCGCGCTTGGCGGGATCATGACTCGTGAACGGATAAGGCCAGAACAGGAACGAACAGATCCCGCTGATCTGGATCCCGATCTTGTCCGCCATCTGACGAATGGCCGTGTACTCTTTAGTACCGGATTTCGGTGACAGGTCGTTATCGAGGTCATAATTCAATTCGATCCCGTCGAACCCGGCGGCCTTGGCCAGTTTCAGACATTGCTCGATCGACATCTTGTCGGGATAGGGAAACGCCCACTGGTTGATCGATTTCTTCATCGCGTAGCGTTTGCCTGGCTTGGCAGTAACGTCTGCTGCGGCAATTGCAGGCAATCCAAACGGCCCTTGCAGCGCTGCCACTGTTCCCGCCGCAGCTAATGCCGAACCCAGGACTGCCCGACGCGAAAAGCCCGCTGATTCATGCGAAATCGATTGATCGGCCATAATGGACTCCAAGTATGTGAAACTCAGGAACGATTCCGCAGAATCCTACCGGTCATCCACAGACAGAGCAATTCGATCGCCGATCGATCATCGCCGCCGATCCATCCGCGTCTTCCGTGTCCAGATACTTCAGAGGAACCAGAAGCAAACGACCGCGACGAATGTTGGCAAAAGCGCACCCAGCATGAGTCCCAGGGGACTGATGCCGTCGGAGCCAAAGGCCTTCGCAGACTGCAGAATTCCGACACCGGCCGGGTTTGGGGCATTGGCAATGACAGTGAGCCCACCACCCGTGACGGCACCCGCTACCAAGGCATACTTCAGTTCAGGGCTGAGTCCTTCGACCAGTGAACCCAGGTACGTCAATGCCGCATTGTCGGTGATTGCAGTCAGCCCCGTGGCTCCGAAGAACAACAGGGATCCATTGAGGTTGGTGATCAGCGGTCGTAGCCAATACTCCTGCAGGCTGCCGAGTGTGACCAGTCCCGCCAGAAAGAATCCGACGAGTAATCCCTCGCGCAACTTCAGGGAGTCTTGATATTCGTGCGTCGCCGTCGTCAGCCCCAGGAACAGCATGAAGACACCGAAGAACACGTCTGGATGATGAGCGAACATGACGACGGCGGCCAGAATCATCAGGTGCAGGATCGTCAGCCAGACTGGCACGCGTCCGCTACGGCTTTCGGCGGGTTCGACCGACAGCAATTCTTTCCGAAAGATCAATGACACGATCGCTGTGGATGCAATGGTGCTCAACACGGCCCGCCAGCCAAAGTGTGTCAGCATAAATTGCGTATCCCAGCCCCACGTTTTTGCCACCATCAACACGGGAGGGGCAGCGAAATGAGTGAGCGTGCCACCCAACGCGGGTAACGATTTTAGCGGGGCCGGTGCCTGAAAGTCGTGGTTCGCTCCGCGAACCAACGCTGAATTTTCTTATGACAACTCAAATAGTCGCCTCGTCCTCCGACGTCTTGTCAACCAGGAAGCGTTGGTTCGCGGAGCGAACCACGACTATCTCACGCCTCACGAATTCAGGGGTTTTCAACGCATCTCCGATCTCTCACGAGTTCGGGTACACAAATATTGCCGTTCAAAATATCGTTACCCGCGTTGCGTGCCACCGATGGAGACATTCACGAACAGCAGGCCCAGCGTCGCATAAGCGAGAGTCCGACTGATCGCTTGATCGAAGTAGCGACGTTTCAGCACGATCGCGAGCAACGTCATCGCTGCCGGTTCCGTAATGAACGAACCCAGAAGCGGACCGATCGCCAATGCCGACACGTAAAATGCCAACCCTTGTTTCATGGGCAATCGGTGGGCCACTGCGTTCAGGATTCCTTCGGCGAGGGCAACGACCGGACGCGTGGCAGCCACCACCATCACCACCAGGACAAACTTCGGCTCGGTGAAGTTCAAGCCTTCGATGTAATGCACCGCCTTATCAACAGAGCGTTCGATTGCCGCGATGCAGACAAACAAGACCGCCGCCCAGAGGCCAAACACAACCTCTGTCTCTGCGAGGAAATGGAGCACATTTTCCGGAATCGAGCCATGCGGGTACTTGTGAGCCCAGCGAGCAAAGTATTTCACGGCAAATGTGTGCAGCACCGCCAGAATGAAGAGGGCAGTCGCAGCAATCTCAATGGACGTCGGGTTCATGAAATCTGTCAGGTCTTCGTTTGAGGTGGCCAGGGTTCGAGCCTCTTCGCGGAGTCCCGGGGCTTCCATCGCAAAGCTTCAGTCCAGCCCCGGCCACTCAACCCCGGAATCAAGACAGTCAAAACACTTGTCAGTTTGAACTGAATTTCGGTGGAAATCCACGAGCTTCGACTGTTGTTTTGGATGTTTCCGGCCGGTCCATCTGCTTCAGCAATTGCCACAGCATCTGGCTACGAAGGTCCGAGTTGAGTTCATCGAGAAAGAGTTGAGCCAGCATCGGCTCGATCGGGAGCGCCGATGCGATGACATCGCAGATGTTTCCCAATGGCAATTCCACAGACATCGCCTGTTGAATCAGGCGTTGAAATTCGACACCGGGGAACAGCTTGCAGAACAGTGACGCGATCTCTTCCGCTCGCTGCAGGCGGTCGAAGTCGGGAACGGCAGGGATGAAATCCGGGCACAGTTCCAACTCGCCGATCCGGTACGGTTGTTCAGCCGGAACTTCTCGTACCGCGCGAGCTCGGGAAACGCCTCGCAGAACCAGCATGTAACGACCGTCGTCCAGTTTTTCATGAGCCACAATCCGGCCCAGTCCGACGATCGGATGGATCAGAGGCAATCCATTGGGAGACGTGCCACCCGGAACCAGCAAACTCATCGCAATCAGTCGCTCACCTTCCAGAACGTCGGCGGTCATTTGACGGTAGCGAGGTTCAAAGATGTGCAGCGGCATTGTTGCATGCGGAAACAGCACAACACCAGGTAGCGGGAACAAAGGTCCCTTTCCTGAAAACTGCAGCATTGAATTGGACTCCACTGCCATTACAGTAATCCTTCTTCAATCGCGATGACCTTGGGAACAAGTTCGTCTTTCAGTGACACTGTCGTTGGATAGACTTCGGTATTGGCCAATAACTCCTGAAAGCAGGATTCGAAATCTGCCAGGAATCGAGCCAGGGCGATCCCCATGTATTCCTCACCCAGCGGTGCCAGTTTTTCACGAGCGGACGTATAAAGCTTTTTGGCACCGCCAAAGTTTTCGTTGCCAAAATGAAAGAGGGCCACTGCAGCCTGGATCATCCCCTGCAGGAACTTCTTGTCGTCACCCTTGGATTCGGACCAGAGTTCTTCGAACACTTCATGACATTCGAAAAAGTCTTCTTCGTTGAACAGTCGCAGTCCTTCACGATACCGTTCTTGAAAATCGATCGTCACGCGAGAAGCTCCCGAATTCGGCTCGCCACAATGTGGGTGCTGCTGGTCACTGGATTGTCTGGCTGGATTGTCTGGTAACTGTGCCACAGACTAACAGACGCAACAATCTGTGGTCCACGAAGAATTCCTGTTGGAATCATAACTTTTATGGCAAATACCGCTGCTGATGATGCCCGAAAACAACGTGCCCGCAAGATCGTGCGCGTTCTGGCCAAAACCTACGCAGATGCAGTCTGCGCACTCAACCATGAATCCCCATTTCAACTGCTCGCTGCGACGATTCTCTCGGCACAATGTACGGACGAGCGAGTCAACATGGTGACGCCAGAATTATTTCGTCGCTGGCCAACAGCCCATGAACTGGCCGAAGCCGCTCAGGCGGATGTCGAGGAGGTCGTGCGATCAACGGGCTTCTTCCGGGCCAAGGCGGGGAATTTGATTGGAATGGCCAAAGGTCTGGTCGACAACCACGATGGCGAACTCCCACAGACGCTTGAGGAATTGATCGCTCTGCCAGGTGTCGGACGAAAGACCGCCAACGTTTTGCTGGGAACAGCATTTGGGATTACGAGCGGTGTCGTAGTTGATACACACGTCAAACGCATCAGTCAGTTGCTCGGCCTGACGGAAAGCGATTCCCCGGAGCAGATCGAGCGGGATCTGATGACCCTGCTGCCGGAAAAAGAGTGGATCAACTTTTCGCACCGGTTGATTCATCATGGGCGACAGATCTGCATTGCCCGCCGTCCCAAGTGTGCGGAATGTCCGCTACTTACCCATTGTCAGCGCAGAGGACTTCCCGATCTGACGTGACAAAAACTGATCAATGTCGCGTCCAATGAGGGACGGCTGGCTCTTCGCGACGGACGACACTCAAAAACTGTCGGAAGCCAGCGGAACGACGTCGCCTTCGTGTTCGAAATTCGCGATCGGAAGATCCTCAGACTTGCGCTTGATGGGACGCATCTGAGCGATCGAGGGTTCAACCGCAAAGTCCTGGCCAATTTCGGGAATTGCGACAGGAAGATCCATGCTTGGCGGTGCCACCGCAGTTGCCCGGGACGACGACGGACGCTGCTGTCGTGGATCGTCGACCTTGATTTTTGTCGACTTGACCGGAGCGGCTTCTGTCTGCAATCGGAACCGGACATCGCCGATGGCGAGTTCGTCACCCAAAGTCAGGCCAGCTTCCTTGCGAACGCGTGTGCCATTTACAAACACGCCATTCGTACTTCCCAGATCACGGATTACATACGAACTGTTGACTTGCGCAATACAACAGTGCTTACGTGAGATCTTGCGACTGTGCGTCAACGAAACATCGCAATCGGATTGGCGACCAATCAGGACGATCGCCTTTTCCAATGGAATCAAGCACAGCCCTGGATCGAGCGGGACAAGAAATGCCGACATTAGGTGGCCTCCGGAAGTGCAGTTCCTTTGCGAATATACGCAAGAAGATCTGTAAAGGGAATCCGTACCTTTGAATGTTAAAAAGTTTGTACAAAACTTCAGTTGAAATTCCCGCTTTAATTCGATCGGCAAAGGCCCAACGTACCGGACAGAAAAGAAGCAAGTTTCGCTGAAAACAGTAACGAATTGCGTGGCACTCCGTCGCCTTTGATTCGGGACGCCAGATCCCTTTTCCTGCAAATACCGCCGAAGGACGAGCATTCCCCAAAAATTCGACAAGGTCGACGTTGGGGAAACGTTGTCGAGGCCGCATGGTCGTCGTCAACTCGTCGGCCCCGTTCGATTTCCTGCAGCATACATTCTATGGTGGTTGTCAACCTCACCTTCCATATGTATTGGGTGAAATCCCTTGTTTGTCAATCCATTTCAGACGGTTCCGGGAATTCGCTTCGGAAACATTTGACCGGCCAATCTTGCCGAATGGCGTCGTAACCGGTAAGTTCCGCCCAATCCCTACAGTCGATAAACCGGAATTCGGGTTGCCTCCTGGAAGTCCTGCCGGACAATTCCAGAAGTCGTGGTTGCTGGATGCGACGTCTCGAGTTTTGCGATTTCGTAGCGGTGATTTCCCCGTTCACGCGTACCGATCGAAAGGAGCTCAAGGATGAGCCAGCTCAGCGTGTTTTGGCCGGAAGAGTGTGACGTGTCATCAAATGACATGGTGGACGAACGGATGATTCTGCCATTTCCCCGTTCGCGATATGACGTCTCCCGTCCCCGGATGGACGTGATTACTCGAGCACGAACGTTGTTCGAAAACCGATCCTGCAAGCACTGCAGATACCCCGTCGTGGAACCGCTTGAACTGGATGATGGAATCGTTAATTCCAGCGGACGTGAGATTCCTGGTACCGCAACGCTGATTGGCTTTGAATGCAAATCGTGTGAAGCGACCTGGACCATTTGAGCCTCGGCAATCGTTAGTTCAATCATGAAGTCTGGCGTCGAACCTCAATCGAGTGACCAAATCGACTTGTTTTCGGTGGTAAATCCGGCTTTGCACGACGTGATTTGACGATCCGTTTCGGGTAAAACCACGTCATGCACAGGCTCATAGACCACCGAGGCTTATCGCGTGGATTGCGGACACTTGGATGAAGAGGAACTGACATGGCAGACAGACAATATGTATTGTTCGGCGCAGGTCTCCCGACCTCGCCGAAACTCTCGACCGCAGGTCTCCCGAAACGTCAACGCAACTTCCCGCTTCACCGCCTCGGCAGTCTCTTCCTGCTCATCGCGACATCGTTTCAACCCGTGTCCGCCGGGGACTGGCCACAAATTCTGGGAGTGAATCGAAACGGAATTGCCGTCGACGAGAAGCTTGCAGATTCACTTCCTGCGGGCGGTCCCGTGAAAGTTTGGCAGGCCGAGATTGGTTCCGGTTTCGCCGGGGTTGCCGTCGCTGATCAGAAGCTGGTCCTGTTTCATCGCCTGGAAAACAAAGACACTCTGACTGCATACAACGCAGAGACCGGAAAGGAACTCTGGTCACAGGGATTCGAAACAAATTTCGTTCCCCAGATCGTTCCCGACGATGGGCCTCGCGCTGTCCCGACGATTCACAAGGATCGCGTCTACGCCCTGGCACCAAACGGCGGACTCTATTGTGTTGATATGAAAACCGGGAAGCCGCTGTGGCAACGGCAGACGCAGAAGGAATTCAATGCCCTCGCCGGATACTTCGGCTCCGGCAGTTCTCCACTCGTCGAGGGAAAACTCCTGATCGTTAACGTGGGTGGCGACAAAGCCGGTGCGGGCATGGTGGCATTTGACTTGGAGACGGGAAAGACCGAATGGAAATCGGTCAACGATCAAGCGAGCTATTCGTCACCGATCGCCGTGACAGTATCTGGAACGCGACATCTGCTCTGCCTTACGAGGCTCAACTTTGTTTCGCTGGATCCTATGACAGGTGAAGAACGCTTTCGGACACCGTTCGGGCAACGCGGCCCGACGGTTAATGCTGCGATCCCGATTCTGATGAAGAACCAGGTCTTGTTAACCGCCAGTTACGGGATCGGAGCTGAACTGCTGACCATTCAACCCGACAAGGTCGAAGTTGCCTGGAACGACGAAGTCCTGGCGAGTCAGTACACAACGCCGATTGTTCACGACGGAATGATTTATGGTGTGGACGGGCGACAGGACGGCGGCGCGGTGACTTTGAAATGCTTCGACCCGCAATCGCGTAAGGTGGCGTGGACTCAAACAACATCGGCCTATGCGACGTTGATCGCAGCCGATGGAAAATTGCTGGTCATGCATACCAACGGTTTGCTGAAAATCGTCGATTTGAACAAGAAAGCCTATCGCGAAATCGCTTCGGCACAGTTGCTGCCTGGGACAACGCGTGCGTTGCCCGCACTTGCCAATGGTCGACTTTATGTCCGGAACGATAATACTCTGAAATGCGTTTCACTCGCCAAGTGATTCCGATTCCAATCGAGGGACTTTGATCGCAATTCGATCGTATCCGCAATGAACCTCAACCAATGCCCACTATGATCATCCGACTCTGGCAATCCAGTGATCTCGATGAACTTCGACGCATCACGATCGAGGGTTTCGAGGGGATTGCGATCGACCAGAATGTCGAACAGAAATTTGGCGTGTTGGCAGGTCATGACTGGCGCGATCGCAAGGGACGCCACGTGGATGACGATGTCGCCGTCAATCCCGACGGCGTCTTCGTTGCGGAATTCGAAGGCAATGTTGTTGGCTACATTTCCACACGACTGGACCGGGAATCGAAAAAAGGGCGGATTCCGAATCTGGCTGTTGATAAACGCGCACAAGGTCGCGGTCTCGGTCGCCAGTTGATCGAATACGCTCTCGACTATTTTCGGCGCGAGGGAATGGCCTTCGCCATGATCGAAACGATGGTGAACAATCCCGTCGGCCAGCATCTGTATCCCTCGTGTGGATTTGTCGAAGTCGGTCGGCAGATCCATTACGCGGCGAGATTGTAAGGCTTTGCTCTATGATTGCCGGGCCACCGCGTTCGGGGGAATATGGCACGTATTGATTATGAATCAGCGTGTCGAATGTTCCTGAATCAACTCAAAGTCCAGTTCCCGCAATGGTCTGGAAACCCGGACAGACACGGTTTACGATTCGTGTCATCGGAAACAGGTGTCCTTCAACGAGCACAAGAAATCTGCAATGACGAATCAGACAAGCCATCGGCCACCGATTATCGCCCCCTCCATGCTGAAGTGCGATTACGCCAACATGCAACAGGAAATTGAGCGACTTGAGGCGGCTCAAGTGGCGTGGCTGCACTGGGATGTGATGGATGGTCACTTCGTCCCGAATCTCTCGTACGGCGCGATGCTGATTCGCAGTATCCGGTCCCGAACGAAAACCTTCTTCGATGCTCACCTGATGATTTCCGATCCGGCCCGATACCTCGACGATTATCTGGCGGCCGGCTGTGATGCGATCACGATTCACATCGAAGCGGTCCCGGAACCGACTCAGGTTCTGCGCCGAATTCGGGCGGCCGGGCGATTGGCAGGACTGGCTTTGAACCCCGGAACACCCGCAGAACACTTGTTTCCGTACCTGCTTGAATGTGATCTGGTCCTGGTGATGAGCGTCGAACCAGGCTTCGGCGGCCAGAAGTTCATGCCGCAAGTGCTTGACAAAGCAAGAGTTCTGAAATCAAAACTGCCTGCCGGAGCATTGCTCTCCATTGATGGCGGGATTGCGAAAGAGACAATCGCATCAGCAGCCGCTGCTGGGTGCCAGGTGTTTGTGGCGGGCAGTGCCATTTTCGACGAGCCTGATTATACTTCCGCAGTTCAGAATCTCGAACGACTCGCCGGGCGGGTCGATTGAATTGGGTGCGATCGGTCGTTGATGTTTGTTGTGATCTGGGCAGGCGCGGATGAAGGTATCCGTACCAACAAGGCCACAGGACTTGCACCCAGTTGATAAACAGTTGCCGGCGTTTCGGTGGGGTCGGGAGACTCGCGCCGAACAAGAAGGAAGCGTCGAAGATGAGTACTGCCACTCCCAGCGAAGCCGAATCCAGTGGCGAGACCCCACGAAAGAAACGTGGTGTTCCGGAAGGGCTCTGGATTTCGTGTGAAGCCTGTAAGAATACAGTCTTTCGGAAACAGGTTGAAAAGAACCTGTACCTGTGTCCGGACTGTGACTATCACTTCACCGTTCCCGGTCGGGTACGTATTCAGCAGTTGCTCGACGAAGACAGCTTTGAAGAGTGGTTTACTCAACTTTCACCGAAAGATCCGCTCGGTTTCGTCGATTCGAAACCGTACAAAGACCGCTTGGTCGCAGAACAGCGGAAGTCGGGGCTGACAGAGGCCTGTATCGCGGGACGCGGCTATATGCGCGGTCGTCCGCTGGTGTTTGCCCTGACCGATTCAGCGTTCATCATGGGAAGCATGGGCTCGGTCGTGGGCGAGAAATTGACCCGCTCGGTTGAAGAGGCGACGCGACTGAACCTGCCTTTGGTGATCCTGAGTGGCTCTGGCGGTGGGGCTCGTATGCACGAGGGGATCCTGTCCCTGATGCAGATGGGAAAAGTCTCTGCCGCGCTGGCTCGTTATCATGAAGCGGGGGGGCTGTTCCTGTCCGTTTTGACGAACCCGACGATGGGGGGGGTCGCCGCCAGTTTCGCATCACTGGGCGACATCATTATCGCGGAACCCAAAGCGTTGATCGGATTCGCTGGCCCACGTGTGGTGAAAGCGACCTGCAAGATCGACTTACCACCCGGCTTTCAGACGAGCGAATTCCTGCTGGAGCATGGATTCATTGATCGCATCGTCCCGCGACCCGAATTGCGATCCGAGATTTCGCGACTGATCGATTATTGCGGGATGTGACCCTGCGCGGACCTTTGTCTGACTCGGAATCTGTTCATGCTTGAATTCTTGAAGAAGCTATTTCAATCGCAACCTAAAGTGACGCGATTGGACGTGACGAAGCGATTTCAACTGGTCAGTCGCGTCGGACAGGGGAGCATGTCCAAGGTCTGGCGCGCCATCGACGGGCGGACAGGTAAGACCGTTGCGCTCAAACTGCTGGATATCGACAAGACCAAGCGGCTGGAATCACGATTCAAGGGGATCAAATCCCCCAAGCCCTCCGAAGGCGAAGTTGCGGTCAAACTGAATCATCCTCACATCGTCAAAACCTACGAATTCGGGATCACGACCAACAACGAGCAATACCTGGTGATGGAGTTTGTGGAAGGAGTCAGCCTCAGTTTCCTCGTCGACGTTCAGAACGAAGTCATGAAACGGAATCGGCTGCGATTCATGATTGAACTCGGCGAAGCAATCGAGTACTTCCATCGCCAGAACTGGATTCATCGCGACATTTGCCCACGCAACGTGATCCTCGACGAAGAATACTCCATCAAGCTGATCGACTTCGGACTGGTCGTGCCAAACACCCCCGAGTTCCAGGCACCGGGGAATCGGACCGGAACCGCAAACTACATGGCACCAGAACTGATCAAGCGCCAGCGAACCGACCAGCGGATCGACATTTTCTCGTATGCGGTGACCTGTTACGAAATGTATGCGAAGAAGCTTCCCTGGGAAGCGGCTGAAACATTGGATGCCGTTGTCCAGCATATCAACTCCCCGCCGGACGACCTGCGTCATCATGTTCCCGACATCGATCCGCGAATTGCCGATGCGATCATGAAGGGACTGGCAGTCGATCCGCGTGACCGGTGGCAATCCATGGGTGTGATGCTGGAATCGCTTCGTGAAGTCCAGGCATCACCTGCCAAACCGAATCGCAAGTAAATCATCGGTGGGTTGCATTTTTGGTTCTGGGAAGGGAATCCAGAGGACCGAAGAAACGACAGTTTTCGACTTTGGTTGATTGGCAGATTCCCGAAGGATCAGGTTTAGCCCGTGTCATCGTATTCCCCATTCCTTGGAACCCCCGCGCCACGACCTGGTTCGCCAGCCCCGGCCGCCAGTGCGCCACGTCCCGGCAGCGGCGCCTCGCTGAATGAACTCAATGTATCGCAGCGTGACGCCGTCGTGACGCCGTCAGGGCCCCTTCTTGTTCTCGCGGGGGCTGGTACTGGCAAGACGCGTGTTATTACGTTTCGGATGGCGGAACTGATTCGTCAGGGGATCGAACCCAATCGTATTCTGTCGGTGACGTTCACCAATAAAGCCGCCCGTGAAATGCAGGAGCGAATGAGCGGTCTGCTTGGCAAGCGGATGAAGTCGCGACCGAACATCTCCACATTCCACTCGCTTTGTGTGCGAATTCTGCGTGAAGAAATCGAAGCCCTGGGATACCCCAAGCAGTTTGTGATTTATGACCGCGGCGACCAGGAGTCTGCAGCGCGTAAAGCTCTGCGTGATATCCGTGTCACCGATGCCGCGATGAAACCGGCGGACCTGATCTCGCGCATCAGTCGCTGGAAGATGGAAGGAATTCTGCCCGAGCAGGCTCGCGACTTTGTCGAGGATGATCGCGACTCACTCGCGGCCATGGCCTATCGCCGCTATCAGCAGTCGTTGCGGGCGGGAGGCGCCGTCGACTTCGATGACCTGCTGCTGCTGACCGCTCAGATGTTCGACGAGTTTCCTGAGGTCCTGAAACGCTGCCAGGACAGGTTCGATCATGTGCAAATCGACGAGTACCAGGATACGAACGAGATGCAGTTTCAGATCGTCGCGGCCCTCGTTCGCCCGCATCGCAACCTGTGCGTGGTGGGTGACGATGATCAGTCGATCTATGGCTGGCGCGGGGCCGAAGTGAAGCACATTCTCGGTTTCCAGCAGCAGTTTCCGGGTGCCAAGGTGGTTCGACTTCAGGACAACTACCGCTGCACAACGCAAATCATCGAACTGGCCAATCAACTGGTCCACCACAATCGCGGTCGGCACGAAAAGAAGCTGATTGCTCATAAGACGGGGACCGAAGTCAATCTGCGGTCGCATCCCGATGAACAGGTGGAAGCCGAAGCGGTCGTGCGTGAGATCAATTACCTGATCAAGGAATTGCGAGTTCCACCTCAGGACATTGCCATTCTGTTCCGGACAAACGAACAGCCGCGTCTGTTTGAATCAGAACTGCGACGCGTACGAGTTCCCTATTTGCTCGTTGGTGGCCAATCCTTTTTTGATCGCCGCGAAGTCCGCGACATGATGGCCTACCTGAAGCTGCTGGCGTGCCCGACGGACGAAGTTTCGCTGCTGCGGATTATCAACGTCCCGGCACGCGGGATCGGCGATGCCTCGGTGGAAAGATTGCTCAATCGCGCGGTGAAGTCAGGTCGCCGACTGTTCGAAATCATCCCCGAAGCCCTGGCCGAGAAAGAGATCACTGTCAAGACGGCGAATTCCATCGAGGCCTTCCGTAAGCTGCTGGAGGACTTTCGCGAACAGTTCCGAAACCCCAACGTGCGGCTGTCGTCCACGTTCGAAAAGCTGATCGAATCGATCGATTACGAGTCCGAAATTGCCAAGCAGTACAAGGATGCTGGACAACAACTGGCGAGAACTGCGGTGATTGAAGAATGCGTCGCGGCGATGCAGCAGTACGAACAGAAAATCGAATCCCCCAGCCTGATGGATTTCCTCGAGCAGTCATCACTGGCGGGAAATGATCGTGAATTCGGTGAATCGGACGAGTTCGAACAACCGGCCGTCAAACTGATGACACTGCACAGCGCCAAAGGGTTGGAGTTCCCACGTGTCTATCTGGTCGGCTGGGAAGAAGGGATCCTGCCGCATCAACGATCGATCGAGGATGAATCACCCACCGCGGTCGAAGAAGAACGCCGCCTGGCCTACGTCGGCATCACGCGAGCACGCGATTTTCTCTCGATCTCCCACGCTCTCACACGCGTAAAATGGGGAAAGCGACGGGAAAGTGTTCCTTCACGTTTCCTGCGGGAAATGTATGTCCCCATTGCCAAACCGGATTCTGAATCTTCAACAGCAGAGCATTAATCGAGATCACTGCGAAGGGGTGCGTTATCAGGCCTTAATTCTGTGTGCAGGGCTGAGGCTTTGCGAGGGAAGCCCGGTGGTTCGCGAAGATGTTCCAACCCCAGCTACCTGCCAACCGAAAAACGATGACATGGCTGGCAGGTTACTATTAAGCAGCCGCAGCGAGAAACGACGACTCAATTAGCAGTAACATTTCGGTCCATTGAATCGCGTCGCCCAAGGCTCGCAGTTCTGCATGACGTTCGGCCGCTTGGCAGAAGTCTACGAATGCGAACGCATCCCAGCCGTGAGATGTGATCAGACGGGATGCCCATCGCCCGAGTTCCGTCGCAACGGGACCTGTGGTCTGTTTCAGCATCGATGGGATGAGTTCTGCCAATCGGCCGAAATTGGGATGCCGACCGACATGGCGAAACCAGTATTTGGCATTTTCGTAGTCAGGTTCGCGCCGGTGCAGGATCGCATGCCAGTAATCGCCTGTGTGCTGCAGTCCCTCACCTTCGATCGATTGTGACGCCGCATGACTTTCTTCGACGTATCCACTCAATAGCAGCAACCCTGCCTGAAGCGCCGTCGTTGCGATGTTCGCGTGTTCACTGCCGGAATGAGATCCCCTTGCGGAATAGCGATCAATCACCTGTCGCAGGAAAATGTCTCTGGGAATGATGCCAACCGTCGTCAGTTCGGGAAGCTTTCGAACAGTGTTGGCAAACCCGGCCGCAACTCGAAAGTCGATCTTGTTTGAAAGTGACAGGCCAACCACGATTCCATCCAGTGTCGAAGCGCCGAGCGTCGCGGCATGTTCCAGGCAATCTGTTTTCAGACCGACGGCGAGATCCTCCTCGCAGGTTGCGGCGATCAGTGCGACGGTTGATGAGACTGCTTGCAGGAATGCCGGGTTGCGGGAGATATCGTTCGGGGAACAGAGGATTGCCACTTCGGCGTCCGTACTGCAAAGCTCCTTGGTGGCAGCCATCTGCTGACACTCAGCGACATTCTTCGCCAGCCAGATCCGGTCCACTCCCGCGTCGACTGCCAACTGATTCCAGACGGCAAGATCATGAAGTGAAACAGACTTTGGAATGGGAAGAATGAGGGATGTCATGAGCCTGGGTGTGACAAGAGGATAAGGGATTCGACCGGGACGGGGCGTTGAGTTCCAGCGCTTTGCGTTAAGTTACGCTGCACTCCCGCATAGGCCTCAAACTCTACCCTACTTTCGCAGCCCATTGCGAGTCTGCAGGAAATCGGTCGATACTATTTTGCCAGTCGGTAAACTCGACCAAGCTTGCGGCGTTTGATGACTCGAGATCGTTGGTTGGATGGAACGCGCGTTCCTGATTGATTCACGACGGCAGTTTCCGCCGGACGAAGTTAATGACGGTGCCTACCTCTGTGCTTCGCCACCCGGAGCGATTGATTGCTCGACACGATGCCGCATCGAGACCCCTATGCTTACTTCAATCTCTGCTCACACAACTGAACCTGTTTCCGCCAGTGATCTGACAACGATCCTGGAATTCGGTGATCGGTCGGTCATTGTCGATCAGGAACGAATTCGAATCGGTTCCAGCCCTGTTTGTGAAATCCGTCTCAACCACGGACCGCTGCTGCACAGCGTACTCTGTTCCGAAGCAGGTGTGCTGTGGATCGAAGCCGATGACCAGACCACTGGCCTGGCTGTGAATGGTCAGCTCTGCCGTCGGATGGCGCTGCGAAACAGTGACACGGTAACAGTCGCGGGTGAGAATTTCACAGTCACGCAACAGGCATCCTCGTCCATTCAGGTCGAGACTGACCTGACGAGTCTGACTGCGGAAGAGTTGTGCGATCGGATTATGACCGAACAGGCGATGGTTGATGAATTCGATTCCAGCCGTCTGCAAGGCTGGCAGGATCTGATGACGGCAATTCAGGACGTCGATCTGGACTTGATCGACAACGAAATCGAAATCCAGGAGCAGGAACGCGTATCAACGGCTCAGTGTGAACGATTGCTCGAACAGATTCATGAGATTTCGGCCATGATGAATGGGCGATCTCAGGAACTGGATGCGTGTGAGAATGAACTTGCGGCCGCGACGTCTCTGTTGCAGGAAACGCAAGACCGTGTTTCTCAGCAGATCCAGGAAGTTCTGGACCAGATCGGCCCACGGGAATTGCGTGCGAGTGCTTGATCAGGACGTCCAGATTGAAAGAGGCGACTCGCTGAACGACTCGCCGAGATGCCTGGTCGGGTCTTCAGTTTGGGGTTGATGTTGGATGGCTGGGGTAGGTTCGCGAATCCCCGGGCTTTCATCGCAACGCATGAGTGCAGCCCCGGCCACCCAATTCTAGAATTAAAGGCATGACAAAACACGAGAAGTCTCGGTCGTTTCACGACCGAGGGTCTTGAGTGGATGCTGGAGAGTTGCAGCTGTGAGCCGAGATCGAGCTGGATTGCGTGACGTCCGTGGCGTCTTATTCGACATGGATGGAGTGATCTATGTCGGAACCCGTCCACTCCCCGGTGTTCAGCAGGCAATCGATTATCTCACCGCGACTGGCCGCGCATTTTTGTTTGTCACAAACAACGCCAGCAAGACTCCTGCTCAGTTTGTAGAACGATTGGCGGAAATGGATATTCATGTTCGCCCCGATCGGGTTCTTGGCAGCGCTGAAGCGACCGCCTGCTGGCTGGCCGAGCAGGTGACGCATCATGGGTGGCCACGTGGTCCTGTGATCGTCATGGGTCAGGATGGACTGCGCGTTGCACTTCAGAACAGTGGATTCGAATTGACGACTGACCCCGACGCCGCCATCTACGCGGTTGCTGGGATCAACTTCAAATTGACCTACGAAGAACTCGCCAACGTGACACTGGCGGTACGACGCGGCGCGAAATTCATCGGCACCAATTCAGATGCAACCTATCCCAGTGAACGCGGCCCGTTGCCGGGCGCTGGAAGTATTCTAGCACTGTTGGAAACGTCAACGGGTCAGAAGCCGCTGGTGATTGGCAAGCCAAACCCCGGCATGTATGAACAGGCAATGGCCCGCTTGAATCTGAAGCCGCATCAGACACTGATGGTCGGTGATCGTTACGACACCGACATCTCGGGTGCAATTCCCCTGGGGCTTTGGACGGCAGGAGTGCTGACTGGGATCAGCACTCGAGCCGAGTTTGAAGCGGCAGCGTCGCCGCCGGATCTGATCGCCGCGGATCTCCCGGATCTCATCGAGCAGTTGCAGCAGGCTGATCGCGCCTGACGACGGGCGCATTCTGAAGTCACTTCAATCAGCTTTAAACTTGTAGCTGTTCAATTTGAGCTTGTCGCAGGCCGCTTGAGTCGTGACGAAGACTTCTTTGCCACCCTGATCGATCACGATCACCATTGATTGCTCGGGACGTTGCGGAGACTGATAGCTTTCGACGAGTTTCCCCATGGCATCCAGCCCTGTAATTCGTTCGGAGACCATCGTCTGAGGCATGTTTTTGGTGAAACCAGCGGCTTTCAACGCATCACCGTCCAGTTCGATCACGACGCCGATTTCCTTTCCGACAAATTCGAATGCTTCCTGAAGCGGAGTACGCTTGAAATTGATGTCGATCCGCTTGTCCAGTTTCTGACGGACGACACTCAGTTTTGGCTTTCCCTTGTTCTCCACACGCGTCCAATGCCAGATCGTCGGTGTAAGCTGATAGTTTCGATACTCTTTGCCTCGTAACAGACCAGGGATATCCCAGAAATTCTTTTCGTCCACTTTATAGACGAATGAACCCCCGTTCCTGGGATCACCTCCGACGGCGTAGAAGGTGAAAACATGGACGTTGCCGCTTTGAGACAGCTTAAAATCCACGGAATGCTCGTGAATCATCTTTCCCGTTGCGATGTCAAATCGTCGCAAGGTTTCTCGATTTCCGACAACTTCTTTCACGCTACGAATCGTCGGAGCCCCTTTTCCTTCGTTACCGTGAAACAGCTCCCACTCTCCCTGCAGCAATTTCAGGTCAGTAGCAGTCGGATCATCAGCGTCATCCTGTGCCGGGACCGCAGATGCGGAGATTGCCAGAAGCCAAAATGCCATTAAAGCGAGGACACGCGTGTTTTTCATTTTTTCACCCGAGCGGCGTGAGACTTCGTACCACTTTTCCCTGAATAGGTTAGCCGTATCACAACAGCAAAACAAACAAAATAGCTGAGATACAATTCCAGAGGGGTCCGCGGCGAATTTCGTGAGTCACGGAATGCGTATTTCAGATTCAGAAAGACTTTGTAACGGCATCGTCAGAAACTCGCAGTTGTGTTGCGGCACGGTCTGCTGCAAAATATCAGGCGTCGAGTAAATTGAGGGGTGCAAGTATTTCACTGAGGTGAATCATGGACCGTCGACAACGACTTACAGTCTCCCTGGTGATCATGGCAATCTCATTCGCACTGTTGTCTGCAGGGCACGGCGAGGATGGTGCAAAACCAGCAGCGAATGGCAAAGCAGCGACCAAGGAACCCGTCCGTTCGGCCGCGGGTGAAACGAAGAAAATCGAAAAAGTCGTCAAGCCTGCGGCCGAGTGGCGCAAGCAACTGACTCCGACTCAGTACAAGGTTTCCCGACTGAAAGGGACCGAACCGGCGTTCAGCGGGGAATACTGGAATTCGAAAAAGCCGGGAGTCTACCACTGCGTCTGTTGCGACGAACCGCTGTTTGATGCCCGGACAAAATTTGATTCCGGGACTGGTTGGCCAAGTTATTGGCAGCCGATCAACGATGCCATGATTCGCTCGAAGCCAGACAATACCGATGGGACCCGCCGCACTGAAGTGATCTGCAAACGTTGCGACGCGCATCTCGGTCACGTCTTTTCCGACGGTCCCGCTCCTACCGGTCTACGCTACTGCATTAACTCAGCCTCGCTGAAATTTGAAGAGGCTGCCGAGAAGAAGTGAGACGTGTGTCGGAGCAGCCGCGAAGGCATGATTGGGATTGAAACTGAACGGCCCCGGCGATAAACCGGGGCTTGTTTGATTACGGGGACATTCTCTGCCCGACCACTCACGAGAATCAACATGGGCGACGATGAACTTGAGGCACTCTGTTCCGAGATTCATAGAGCAAATGATCGAATGAAGCGGCTACTCGATGACGGTGCATCTGATCAAGAGATTGCCGTTATCGACGCTACAATCGCCGAAGCCAATTTGAGACTGAAGCAAATGATCACAGACAAACTGGCAAAAAACGAGGGCACTACCCTCGCAATCAGGACAGGTGATGGTCAGGACCAGCAAATCCGCATCCGAGAGACCAGCCAATTAGAGATCGTGTCGACATCCCGTTCGGCCAGTCCACAATTTGCTTCCGGCCTTTCAGACTCCGTGCCTCTGCGGCTCTGTGAGAGACCGCACTCGATTTCGCGTCCGATTCAGGAGTTGATTTCTCACTGAGGCACGGAGAACCGCTGTTGCGTCTCTGTTCCGCTTCCTGGCGGCGCATCTCCTCTGCCGGTAACGCGGACCTCGAACGTCATGTCGTCCCGGCAATGCCATGACGCTGACGGAAATCATGGTCAAACATTTCCAATGTTTTGGTCTTTCCCGCAGAAACGTCATCCAATCCTTCACGAATTCCAGCCAGATTCTCTTGTTTTATTCGCCAGAGAGCGAGAACTTCTTCGGGAGACATCAAGACGGCGGCTTCCGATGCTAACTGCTTTCCGACAAATTTATGAAAGCTTTCCAGCCCAGACGGTTCTGAGAAATTCATCGGTAGCCTCGCTGGTTCAATTTCGATTGATTCGACATACCATTTCCGTAACGAGTTTCGCTCGCTCGGGCCTGCATTCTTCGCCCGCCAGTTGAATTCGGTTGACAAGCCTCAGAATTCAGTCGATAATATGACAAGGAGATCCACTTGTCGTGTTTCAGTCGGTGGCCGGAGTTGTCTCGGCCCCAGAATTCAGGAGACGATCATGGCTGGCTTGGTGTTTCTATTGTTGCCGATTTCCGTACTGGTAGTGTTTGCGTTGATTGCGGCCGCATTTGCGGATGTGGCGTTAGGTCAGGTAGCCGCAGACCGTGTCGGGGGCTGGCCCACTTCGGACCCATTGCGAGACTTCGCAGGGACCCTCCAGAATCTGGTGGGCGCTGGTGCCGCTCCTGTGGCGTGTGGATGCGACTCGTTTGTCCCTTCGGTGACAGAACCTGAAGCGAGGACTATTGTTGCGGAACTGCGGCAGCGAGGTGGTGTCGATCTGCCGTTGGTGATGGAACGGTCGAGGAACCCCGGGGAAAGCTGTCCAATGTTGATGGCTTCCGGCGTTTGTGCCTGTGCGATGACTCGGCCACTGACGTGTATCGGACGATGCGTCGTCGGCGGGGATTCGCCAGAATGGGCGACGGGGCTCGGTGATTCGCTCTCAACGGCCTTCCGGCGACATCTGGAAACGCAACACGTCAATGCCGAATCGCGCCGCCTGGACGAAGCGTTGGCAGCGGTGTTCGATGCCCAGACCGCGTGAAACCTCTGCGAAAGTAGCTCGATGAATAGACGTGAAATTCTCGCCTGGATCAGCCGCAGTCTGGCGGTCGGTGTTACGACGGTGATCGGACTTCCCGGAATTCAGTATCTGCTGGGGGGGACACGCTCCAATGGTTCAGGCGGGTCTGAATTTGCGAGGCTGATCAGGTTCAAGGATCTGTTGCCGGGGCGTCCGATGATGGTTCCGGTCATCGGTCAGAAGCAGGACGCCTGGGTTCGCCATGATCGTCAAGTCGTTGGCCGGGTCTGGCTGGTGCGTAAGCCTGGCGATGCCTCTGATCCGTCCGCCGAAGGTCTGGTCAAGGTGATGAGTACCATCTGCCCGCATATGGGATGTCAGGTCAATTCGCAAGCGGGTGGCAAAGGGTTTCACTGTCCCTGCCATGGTGCGAATTTCGGACTGGACGGTGAGCGTCAGATGGACCCGCGTTCCGGTGAACGAAATCACGCCCCCCGCAATCTGGATCCACTCGACTGCCGCGTCGTTCAGGATGAATCCAGCAAGGAATGGTGGGTTGAAGTGAAGTACGAAAAGTTCGCGACAGGTCGAGAAGACCGCGTTGTCACAGCCTGATTCACACGGGAGAGGTTTCATGCAATCGTGGGCGGACTGGCTCGAACAACGGCTGGGATACCGCCTTGTCAGCAGACATCTGAGAAATCGAATCCTGCCGGACGGCCCCAGTTGGGCCTTCACCAGTGCCAGTTGCCTGTTCTGGATGTTGATCATTCAGTGCGTGACCGGCCTGTTGCTGATGGCGACTTACAGCCCGTCGATGTCCAGTGCCTGGGCCAGTGTCCACTTTATCGACCAAAGTTCAGCAGGGCGGTTCTTGCGTGGTGTCCACCACTATGCCTCGCACGCCATGATCATCCTGTTCGGAATACACGTCCTGCGGGTCCTCATTACGGGAGCTTATCGGGCTCCGCGCGAACTGGTTTGGGTCACCGGACTTATGTTGTTTCCTCTGGTGATTGTCTGGACGGTTACTGGCAATCCCTTATCGGCGAGTCAAAAGGGGATTGCGCAAATCCAGGTTGAAGGAAACATTCTTGCGGGAACTCCCGTGATTGGGCCGTTTCTGCAACGTGTATTGTTCGGCGGGGAAGAAGTCGGAATTCTGACGCTGACCCGGCTCTATTTCCTGCATGTCGGATTGTTGCCGCTGCTGATCGGCGGGTTAACCGTCATCCATCTGCATCAGGTGCTCAAGCACAGCCCTTATCAGTCACCTACCGAAGATGCACCCGCGTCCGGGGCCTTGACCTATTGGCCGTACCAGTCCGCGCGAAACATGGTAACTCTGACGGTGGTAATGAGCATCGTCGGCTGGCTTGCCTGGCAATATGGTGCCCCGTTGTATGCCCCGGCTGATCCTGATCTGGTTCATACACCGCGGCCTGAATGGTACTTCCGCTGGCTGTTTGAACTGAGACGCTATTTCTCAGGGAACACCGAATTTGTTGCCACGATGGTGATCCCTTCCGCGTTCCTATTTGGATTCATGGCGGTTCCGTTTCTCGATCGATTCCGCTCTCCCTGGATCAGTACGGTTTGTCGAGTCCTCGTTGTCGCCGCCTGTGCTGGTGGATGGGGATGGCTGACGGCTCTGTCATATCTGCAAGACTGGAAGGACGCAGGTTACCTGGCTCACGAAGCAGAATTTGAAGCGATTTCGGAGCGAGCTCTGGTACTGGCGCGAACGGAACCGATTACCGAGCAGGGGGCCATTATGCTGCTGAGGAACGATCCTCAGACGCAGGGCCCGCGACTGTTTGCGCGTCACTGTGTCAGTTGCCATTCCCATGCGGATGCTCAAGGGAAAGGACTGATCGCGGCTGAACCTTCCGCCCCGAATCTCTTCGGTATTGGAACGACCGACTGGATTGCAGGCTTTCTTGATCCCAAGCTCGCCAGTTCCGACGCCTTTTTTGGCAAGACAAAGTTTCGCGAAGGTGACATGGTTCAGCATGTGGAGGGGCTGTTTTCAGCAGCCGGTGAAGAAGGTCGTGAAGGGCTGAAACAGAAACTGCGCTCCGTTGCTGCGGCACTGGCGGCAGAAGCTGCGATTGAGTCCCCCGAAACGTCCCTGGTTTCCGCAGGACGAGAAGCACTGACATCGAGTGTCGGGTGCACTGACTGTCACCGATTCCACGATCAGGGGGAATTTGGTTCCGCACCGGATCTGACGGGCTATTGTTCGGCAAGCTGGTTGAAACAGATGATCGCCAGACCGACGGCCGAACGGTTCTATTCCGACCGCAATGACCGGATGCCCGAATTCGCCGCCGATGAGTCTCACCCGGAATTGAATCTGATCTCACCCCACGAACTCGAATTACTCGTTCGCTGGTTGCGGACACCTGTACAGTCCGAGGCACCGTAATCCGGCGGAGGTCTTCAGCTGGCTTGCTACATCATTCCTGCTCAGGATCTTTTCTTGATCTGATCTGCGGACATCGACCGAGCAAACCGGTATCCTTTCTCGTCACTCACCTGGGGCGAACGATGGGAACCGTACATTGAGCATTGCGACCATTCATCGATACCGACGCGTGTTCGGCACGTTTTTTCGAAACTCACTCGTGCGCGAGATGTCGTTTCGCAGCAACTTCCTGATCACGCTGATGACTCGCGGGTTCTGGTTTGCCGTTCAGATCATTCTGTTCGACCTGATCTTTCGCCGCGTCGAGCAGATCAATGACTGGAGCCGGCCAGAGTACTTCGGATTCATGGCGACGGGGATGTTGATCAATGCGATCGTTGAAGCGTTCTTTATGCCGAACTGTGCCCGATTCAGTGAGCTGATTCGAACCGGGGACTTGGATTTCGTGCTCCTGAAACCGATTGATACGCAGTTCCTGGTGTCGCTCGAAAAGCTGCAACTACCAATGATCTCACAGGTGGTCTTTGCTACGGGGCTACTCGGTTATTCGCTCTATCAGATCGGACAGCCCGTTCCTGTGACTGCAGTCATCATGTACCTGCTGCTGCTGGTTGCTGCGGTGACGTTCTTCTACAGCCTGATGATTGGATTGGCTGCCACCAGCATCTTCTTTGGCAGAAATCAGGGATTACTCGACTTCTGGTTCTACGTCACGATCTTCGCTCGTTATCCAAGCAGCATTTACAGTGGTTCCCCGTCGGGAGAAATCCTGCGGTTCGCCTTCTCGTACGTGATTCCGATTCTGCTGGTCGTGACCGTGCCTGCTCGCGTGCTGCTGGGGAAGTCCCTGGAACCGACCTGGCTGTCCGGGCTGACACTGCTGATGGGGGTCGCCAGCTTTGTTGTCTCGCGCTGCATCTTTCATTGGGCGCTGCGGCATTATCGCAGCGCGAGTTCGTGACGTCCTTCGTTACGTTGACGGTGTTCGCCAGGCGCGATTGTCGTTTTGCAGCATCGTGTCTGCGACGCGTGGGCCCCATGTGCCAGCCCGGTACGGTTCGGGCGAGATTTCATTCTTTTCCCAATGGTCCAGGATCGGCGTGACGAACTGCCAGGCTGCTTCGAGTTCATCGCTGCGCATGAACAGCGTTGAATCTCCACGAAGAACATCCAGCAACAGTCGCTCGTACGCCTCCGGCAGTGCCTGTGTAAAGGCTTCCTTGTAGTTGAAGTCCATCGTTACCGGATGGATCTGGTACTGCATGCCGGGACGTTTTGTCGAAAACGACAGTTTGATCGATTCGCTCGGCTGGATGCGGAAGACGAGCTTGTTCGGCCGAGTCCCTACGAGTTCACAGACATCGCCTTCACATTCCACGGTGTTGAACAGGTTGAGTGGCGGCTGTTTGAATTGGATCGCAATTTCCGAGACGCGTGAAGGGAGTCGCTTGCCGGTGCGCAGGTAAAAAGGAACCCCCGCCCAGCGCCAGTTGTCGACCAGTACCTTCATGGCGACGTACGTTTCAGTTCGTGAGTCTGCGGGGATTCGTTCTTCGCTGAGATAGCTGACGGCTGGCTGGCCATCGACCAGACCTGCGGAGTACTGTCCGCCGATTGCCCAAGACGAGATATCACCACGATTGCCAGGTGACAGCGCCTTGAGAACTTTGAGCTTTTCATCGTGCAGATCGCGGGCATTGAACAATGCCGGGGGCTCCATCGCGATCAGGCAGAGCAATTGCAGCACATGGTTCTGCAGGACATCTCGCAATGCTCCCGAGTTGTCATAGTAACCGCCCCGTCCACGTTCGAGGCCCTGGGATTCGGCAACGGTGATCTGCACATGATCAACCTGATTGCGATTCAGCAAAGGTTCAAAGATCGAATTACCAAATCGGAACAGCAGGATGTTCTGTACCGTTTCTTTTCCCAGATAATGATCGATCCGATAGATCTGCTCTTCACGCAACAATCGCCGCAAGTTGCCGCTCAATTCCTGCGCCGATTTCAGGTCGTGCCCGAAAGGCTTTTCGAAGACAACGCGCAGCCATTCGGGGGCGTCGCGACCGGGAATCAGCCCGCCAAATCCCAGGTGCTCCACCGCTGGCAGGAACAGGTCGGGGGAGGTTGCCATGTAGACGACCCTATTGCCCGGTGTCCCCTGATGATCTTCAATCGTCTCCAGTTGTTCACGAAATCCGTGATATCCATCGGGCGAGGCGATGTCGAGCTGACGATAAAACAATCGACGGGCGAACTGGTTCCACCGATCGACCGGAACAGCCCCACTACGGACGTGTCCATTGATGGCTTCATAGATCTCATTGCGAAAGCTCTCGTCCGACTTTTCCTTGCGGGCGACACCAACAATGGGTGCGACATCCGAGAGATATCCATCGCTCCAGAGGTCATACAGTGCGGGCAAGAGCTTCCGGGCCGTCAGATCGCCCGAGGCACCAAAAATCGCAACGGTCGCTGTCGCCGGGTCTGGAGCATGACCCGATGATGAGGCAACGGAATTTGAGACAGTCACGGGTGCGTTCGACATCGGTTCAATCCCTGAATAGATTTTCTTGCTCAACGCAGGCCATTGCGGATCAGGTTGCGAATCTGTGGCGGCGTCAGTTCACTCAGCGAATCGACGACATATTCTGCATTGTCCAGTTCCGGACGAGTTCGGCCAGTGCTAGCCAGTCCGATACAGACAATTCCAGCCGCGTGAGCTGCCTTGATCCCGGCTGGGGCATCTTCCACGACGCAACAGGCAGAGACGGGCAGTCCGAGTCCCTGAGCGGCGAGTTGAAAGACCTGCGGATCAGGCTTACCACGGGTGACGTCGCGAGCTGTGATCCGGCATTGCACGACCTCGGCCACGCCCAGGCTTTCGATCACGAGGTTCACGTTCTCTGGCGGACCAGACGACCCTGCAGCGACTCGAAATCCTGCCTGGTGAATTGAACGAATCAGATCTGCGGCACCCGCCATCGCGGGAAACGGATCGCGAATGATCTCGCGGAACAGCCACTCTTTCCGGTCGTCAAGCTGGCGAACTTCTTCGACCGTCCAGGTCCGATCAGACCATTGTTCGACGATGTTCTCTCGCGAGGTCCGGCCAAAGCCGCGAACGAACTCGGCTTCTGTGCAGGTACGACCGATTTCCGACGCCAGTTGGCACCAGCTCTGGAAATGAGCGTGGTACGAGTCGATCAAGACTCCATCCACATCAAAGATCACGCCGATTCCGTCGAGCATCGTTACGACCGGAACGCCTTCATGACGTCGATTTTGTAGTCGTGCGCGAAACTCTCATCGATCGTGTAGACACCGTGGAAATCGCTCAACTGGTCCGAATCGGACTTCCGCATTTCACCACGGTCAATCATTTCGAACACGATGCGCCCGAAGTCGTCTGTCGAATGAAGTCCCCAGTGATGGAAAACTACGGGAGCCATCAGGCCGTACAAACGCAATCCCAGGACGCGAACACCTTCCAGCAGTTCCTGACCGGAAATGTGATGGTGTGATTCTTCGAGACGATCCTCGACCATCTGTCGGCCCACCAGTTCCTGAGCCGTCTTCAGGGCTTCGGAAACGAAAACGTAGGCGTGCGGATGAAAAAGGAGACGCGGCTGGCTTCGTCGGTCTGCGGTAGGCGTCTTCATTGCGATCTGCTCGAAACAGCGGGGATCATCTTGCACGTGTCAAACCAACTCGACACGGCACGGTCGATCTTGGGGATCGGCTGTAATTCTACGTCAATGGGGGGCAACGAGTGTCAAACGGAGGCTGCGGCTGGCGTCGATTTCGGAAAGTTCTTCCACAGACGGGGAGGTTAGCACGAGGAATATAACGAAGATCCCCGGTTTGAGGGAAGTCAGATTACGAAGGGAAATTCACACGAAATCAATCGGCGTGCCGATCCATCCAGAGTCGCTTGCGCGAAGTAATCTGGATTCGAAGCAGAATGGATCGACAACAGCGCGAGATCCCGCCGGTCAATTGTTGGCGTCTGGTGCCGCGTCTGGAGCCGCTTCGGCGGCGGGAGGGGTCGGAACTTCGGGAGCGACCTGAGGAATAATTGGCAGCCGGTCCGGGTATTTGTGGAAGACGGGAATCGTCTCGCCCCGCATTCGAAGGGCAACAACCAAACCACTTTCCGTCGACATATAGATTCGGTCGGTACGGTCATTCGCAACTCGGACCGAGAAGGCTCGCATCGACAATGTGCCGGAAATGCCGCCATCCTCGCGCGAAGCTCGGACCAGATTCCCGTCGAGATCTGATGCATACATCGTATTTCCAACCACAGCGATGAAGTTGGTGAGGCTTGGCTGCCACCAGCGTTTCGTCCCTTCGGCGGCATTCATGCAGAACATACCACCGCGATCAGGAGCCACATAAAGATCGTTGTCGATGACAAACGGTGCTCGTCGAATTGGCAAACCGGCGGTGAAGTCCCAGATGATCTTCCCATTCTGGGCATCAAGAGCAAACAGCGTGTAGTCCTCGGATGCGAGGAACTGAATCTTTCCGTTTGTTGCCAAGGGCGCGACGATCGCACCGTTCGTTTCGAGCTGGTAAATCAATTGCTTGTCAGCAGTTGCGACATTATAGAGTGAACCATCCCGGCTGGCGTAAGAGACCGTTCGACCCGATGGAATTGGGGATGACGTGATCTCCTTCCCTGCTGATGAACGCCATACCATGGCCTCGGCAGACCATTTGGGGAGTCGCTGCTCCTGAAACAGCATTCGGATCTTGCGCAGACTATAGGCATAGACGCTGCCATCCAGCGTTCCGATATAGACCTGATTTTCATCGACGCCGGGCGATGTCGAAGGTTGAGCCGGCATGTCGAGCGTCCAGAGGATCCGTCCAGACTTCTTTTCGATCCCGTAGAGGGTCGATCCGACCACGGCCATTGCCAGGTTTTCGTTGGAAACAATCGGGTAACTCGGCTGATCGAAACGCCCTAAGTTCAACGCCCATCGCTTTTTACCGGTTTCTGAGTCAAACGCAGTGGCGACGCCCGACGTTGAAAGGACGTAGACCATGTCTTCGTCCATCGAGACATGTCTGACCTTGTCACGGGCGGGATTCAGAACGGCTTGTCCCCACCACGCGCGCTCCAGGCCAAATCGGCTCAGTTGCTGCTGGGTCGGAAGTGCACGGTCGGTATTCGTCTGGGCCAATGCCAGGGATGAACCTGTCAAAACCAGCAGACTCGCCAAGAATTGTGGAATCCGGAGACTCGTCATCGTGCAACCACTCATCGTTCTGCTTTCGTGGCTTTGAGAAACCAACCTGTTAAATCCGGAACCCGCTCCTCCAGGGGACCAAGACCTCAGTCAACACGATCTCCGTATCACAGTCTCTTCGAAACCGTCGACTGTTTGGCGGGGGAATATGAGGAATCATCAACCCGCTCGCATCCCACTCAGTTCCGCCGAAACCGCTATATGCTACCCAATCGCCAAGAGCGTTCGCCAGACGGAACAATTTGAAACGGAACAACAATTCCAGAAAGTAATTGCTCGTGACATCCATCACTCAGGTCGACACCAGTCGGTGACACGAGTTCCTGCGTTCGGCCGGCGCAGGTCTCGGCTCTGTTCGGCGCAGGTCTCCCGACCTCGCCGATGCGATTCGTTTGGCGCGGGTCTCCCGACCCCGCCGAAACCCACGACCGAAGGTCTCCTCTTCTCTTAAACGTTATTTCCAAATAAACCCGCAACCTTCCAATCCAGTTACCCACAGATTTTTCTTGCCTATTTAAAGACGCAAACCGTAGAATCCCTTACCCGGTCATGCCGGTTCCTTCTTCCCTCACCCCGTGGAGATTCGCCCGTGCCTGCGTTTTCCACAACGACCTGCCTGATTCGTGGTATCGCTTCCTTAGCGGTTGCGATTTGCCCGTTGATCATGTGCTGTCCCGTTCAAGCGGACCTGGTGAAGCTGTTGAATGGCGGCGAAGTCCGAGGGAAGATTGTTGGCGGAACTCATTCCGGCCGCTTAAGTTCCGACACGATCGTCGTGGAAACATTGAGCGGGATTACGATCTCGGTCACGCGTGGCGACACCAAGTTTCTGACGATGCGCCCCTTGGCGGTCGAGGAATACGAAACCCGTGTCCGCAAGATGGAAGAGACGCTGGAATCGCATCTGGAACTTGCGGAATGGTGTCGTCAGCAGAATCTGACCAAGCAGCGGGAAACTCACCTGCTGCGAGTTGTCGAATTTGATCCTCATCACGAAAAGGCACAGACCGCATTGGGTCGGACTTGGCACGAAGGGGCTTGGGTCGATCGCGATGAAATGATGGCGTCTCGCGGGTATGTGAAATACAAAGGGAAATACGTCACAGTTCAGGAACTCGATCTGATTCAGAAGTCTGCGGATGAACTGGCGATCGAGCGTGATTGGTTTCAGAAGGTTAAGACCTGGCACGGCTGGTTGAATGGTCGGAATGAGGATCGCTATCGGCAGGCGATGCTGGCCGTTCAGACGATCACAGATCCCCATGCGGCCCCGGCGATCATTCGATTCTTCTGCGAAGACAAGCAGCGCGACTTGCGGGTGTTGGGGGTTACCGTCCTGTCGAAGCTGAATGGATCAAAAGGTGCTGCTGGACTGGTCAAGCTGTCGTTGTTCGATCCTGACGGTGATGTTCGCTATGCATCGCTGAACGGGATTGCCGAGGACGATTTCGAATTCGCCCAAACGGCCTATATTCGTGAGCTGAAAAGCAGCTTGAATCCAGTCGTCTGTCGAGCGGCTGCGGGCCTGGCTCGAGTCGGCGATGAACGTGCCGTCGCCCCGTTGATTGAAGCACTGGTCACATCACATCGGTATGAAGTCCAGACCAATGCTCCGGCGGCTCAGGCGTATTCCGCAACGACGGATGGGAACGCGGCCGTAGCATCGGGCGGAGTCCTGCCACCTGAAATTGAATTAGCCGTTCGGAGTGGTCAGTTACCGCAGGGTGCCATCATCGCTCCACCGATCGGCGGAGTGCAGATCCCGCGTAAAACGACCGTGATGACAGTCAATGTGCCAAACCACGACACTTTGACCACACTTCAAAAATTGACAGGCCAGAACTTCGGATTTGACGAACGAACCTGGCGACTGTGGTGGGCCGCTGAAAAACATGTCGCGGCTGGGCCGATCCCCAAGAAATAGCTGCGATGAGCCGCGAAAAAGCGACATCAGCTACTCCTGAATTACGAAGTTGCCTTAAGCGATCTGCAGCTTCTTCGATTTCGGAACATGTTCTCTCAAGTTCGTCATTGCCCATTTGATAACTCTCTGAAAACGAATGAAGGCAAGCTTGCCTGCGAGGCCGTTCGGTTTCGATTCCAATCTCATGGTGCTGATCGTGGAATGGCAATCATATCAAGGGTCATTGACCGCCCCGCTCTACCAGTGCCACCGACCTTTGCTTTCGACGCCGCGGGAGGGCGATCCGCGTGGTAAAATTCGGGGCGAACGGTATTGAGATTCTTGCTGACTTCGTCCGTGGAGACATAGTAGGTCGCCTTGGCCAGATGATGCAGATCGCTCCCTCCCAATTTGGCGATTCGTTGGACTTCCCCGAACACCTCGCGAATTTCATTTGTCCCGTTGGGGTCTGCGGTTGATCCGTACAACCCCGAGATGTAAATCGTCGTCGGATGATTCAATCGCGTGACTCGGGCGAATACGGGTGATGGCTTCATCCAGGGTGGCGTCAGGAACTCGATCGAAGGAGCTCCCGCGATCGAGGGTGACGCGGCAATCAACTCGATCTCAATGGGAGCTGATGCGGATTCCCATTCGACCAGAACAATCGGTGGTGGGGACGATTCGGGAAATGCTGCCGACATGGCCTCGATGGCTACCGCCGCATCACTCATCGGCCTGAGAAACGCCTTCAATTGAACGACATCGGTGGAACGGAGTCCAAGATGTTCAAGTGTCTTCTGCAGGCCTTGCATCGTCTTGACCGTTGCATCCTTGAGCGATCCGTCGCCCGCTTCCGCCTGGCCCGAAATGTAGATGCGGCTTCCGACTGGCAGAATCGCAGCCGACGACTTACCGACCGTGACTCCGGTTCCTGCCGATGGAGCTGCCAGTTCCATGAACGAAAATCTGCGGACGTTTCTGGTCGATGCCGTGGCTGGCACAGTGGCAATGGCATCGACTGCGATTCGAATACCCTTCTGTGGAAGCGGTGTCGTTACGATGCTGATCGCCGGACAGACTCCCTGTGGAAGCAGCTTCGGCAAGTGACGCTCGGCCTCCATCGCATCCTGGTCTGAAGCGGCGTAAAGATTCAGTTTGACACAATTGGGCAGCGAAGTTTCAGCCTGCTTCAAAACCCGCTCCAGGCTTTTCAGAGTCGATTCCAGTTGGGGGATTAACTCACTGTTCTTCGCAGCCTCCGGGCCTGGAAGTAACTGAGCTGTGTGAATCAGCGCCGAATTCGACACCACCACGGCACGACTGATTCCACGCTGCAAGTCGGGTTCGATCTGCCGCACTTTCGACGGGCTGACCGGGTCGCTCGCCAGAACAGTTGACGCCAGACAGAGGAGTAAAGCCATGTGTCTGAAAATGTTCATCTTTACGCAAAGCCCCTTTTGCATTAAGAAACCGCAAGAATTCAGCTCAGGGAGTTTACCGAGTTCGATCCATTCGGTGCGCACCATCGCTTCTTCGTACCTCGAAGTCAGTTAACAGGTCAAGGACTCCCGCGAATGCCTTCAACAATCTGTTCGTCGAATCGACCCTGCGCTGGTCGTATCGTACGATCACGAGTTTGTAGATTACGCGTTCGAGCAATCCTCGTGGCGTTTGCAATTCTCGTTCTGCAGAACGCAGGATCGGCTGAGACATGGGCCGTCAAACCGAAAGCAAGCCACGAGAAGAGGCTGGCGCCGGAACTGGATCTGTTACAGCGGGGCGATTGTCGGTTCCGCGGTATCAGTCGATGTGGGAAAGCGGTCTACACAATCCCTGCTGAGAAAACCAATTCGATTCGTTCGATGGCTGTGAGGATGGATGCGAATGTTCCCGAGGTCGACGAAAAGTCCCGACGGATTCTGATCAGTTACCCCGCATCAACCAAAAAGCCTGCGGCGGCAACACTGGCGGCTGCAGGATTGAAGCAGTTGGAAGACTACGAAAAGGGTTCGTTTCTGGTCGTCGAACCTGAACAGGAAGTTTCGGGCGCCGCCGTCAAAGCCCTGCTCGAAGACGATGCGGTTCTCTATGCATCTCCCGATTATGTTGTCACAGCAAATCCAACGCAGCGAGCAGGCGTTGTGCAGACGGCGGCAGCCGGAACGATCCCGAATGATCCATTATTCGATCAGCTCTGGGGAATGCGAAATATCCGAGCCACGGATGTCTGGCCGACTGTCCGCGAGGCTCCCAAGGTGATTGTTGCCGTGATTGATACAGGAGTGGATTACAACCATCCCGACCTGCGAAACAATATGTGGACTCGGAATGGGACATACGGTTACGACTTCTGCGACGATGACAACAATCCGATGGATGAAGAAGGGCATGGGACACATTGTGCGGGGACAATTGCCGGGGTCGGCAATAATGGTGTCGGAGTTGTCGGAGTCACCTGGAAAGCGCAGATCATGGCGATGCGGTTCATGGGGCCCGATGGTTCCGGTTCCACATCGGACGCCGTGAAGTGCATTGACTGGGCGGTGGCAAACGGAGCTCACATTCTTTCCAACAGTTGGGCGGGGCCCGACAATTCACGCGAACTCGCCGAGGCTGTCAGCCGTGCGGAAAAGCGAGGGGTGCTGTTTGTCGCTGCTGCCGGTAACACCGTCGGGAACGGGAACAACAATGACACTTCCCCGTACTTTCCGGCATCCCTGCCAAATTCGAACGTGATGACGGTTGGTGCGATTGACGTGAACAACGCGCGTGGTTCGTTCAGCCATTATGGTCAGCGGAGTGTCGATATCGGGGCACCTGGCGTGGGGATTGTCAGTACGGTTGTAAATGGCCAATATTCGCGGCAGGACGGGACATCGATGGCAGCACCGCATGTTGCGGGTGCTGCTGCACTGGTCTGGTCCAGAACATTTGCGACACCCAGCCAGGATCCTGCCCAGATGACGACCGTTCGAGATTTGATCTATGCAAATGCGAGGCCTGTCCCTGCTCTCAGAAACTTCTGGGGTTACACTCCTCCGGCGAAAGTTCCCGGCGGTGTTTTGGATCTTTCTTTCCTGATCGCACCGACCAACGGCCCAACCGCGCCCCGGCGCCTGGTAGAATTCCGGATGAAGGTCGATCCCGCCAAGTTACGATGACATTCAAACCTCAAGTTTCAAATCTATAACAGAGACAATGGAGTGCATCATGCAGCGACTCATCACAGGAATGATGCTCCTGATCAGCCTCCCTGTACTCGCCGCCGAACCCGCTGGTAATGCCGAACCACGGAAGCCGGTCGCAGTACAAGCCGGCGCGCCAGCGATTCAGGTAGAATGCCGCGGACGTTTGCGGCATGGTCTTGTCGCCATCGGGGGCGAGACTACGGGTACAACGATCACGATCGATCGAATGGTCTGGGAATTGAATCTGCACAACGACGCTGCCCGCAAGTTCGCCACCGAACATCATAAAGAAGTTGTGATCGTCAACGGATCGCTGCGTCGAGTTCGTGGGACCGCCGTTGCGACTCGCTGGGTTATCGATGTCGAGCGACTTTCGGTTGCAGATCCCGAGACAAAAAAGGACTTCGCCAAAATTTCAATGACCGGGGTGATTCGAAACATCCCTCAAACGGATGGAAAGGACAGCGATCACCTGGTGATTGAAGCGGATGAGATCTCATTCCCGCTGGACTTCACCACGGATCCGTCAATGCACGTCGTCGCACGGTCACTGATTCGAGAAAAGGCGATTCTGAAGGGATGGATCGAACGACAGCCGGGATTGGAACTCCCTCCAAAAGTTCTGGTCCGCGTCACTCATCTGGACAAAGCAAAGTGACATTTCCTGCGTCCGTTTGACCGGTTCGTACTTCTCGTTGGGTGGCCCAGCTTGAAGCTCTTTAGACCGGGCACAAGGGTAACAGGTGTTCGGGGACATAGGTAACAGGTT
>JBAWWJ010000032.1:0-45432 GCA_037146815.1 Planctomycetota bacterium | reverse complement strand
AATTTGATTACACGTTTCTACGAATTCCAAAACCATTAGCCGGACACTTGTGAGTAATGGCAACAAATCTGCCGCTGCATGCCGATTCCCCTGGCCAATGGCGTGCAGAATCTGAGTCACTTCGTTCATCGCAGGCAAACCCATATTTCCGGTAACAGGCAGGGCGAGTTTGCGACATCCATTCCATGGCTTCACTCGGATAGGAGTCGCGTTGGCCTGGCAGCAAGAGAGGATGCAGCCGTCGAACAGTTTTTACAATCACGCACGGATCTTGATCCAGTGAGGCCTACAATCTCTTGGAAAATACCGTCGCCTTCAAGGTGGTTTATGCGTATTCTCCCAATTTCAGTTCCGATCCCTGTTCGAATGCAGCTATATGAGATGCATGTTTGTTCGTGACTTTTTCTGGATATGCAGGTCAGCAACGAAGCGGATGGCTCTGGCAGCGGTTAGCATTTGTGTATGGAAGATTCAGGGCTTTCCGCAGAGCACTCAGCCCGGGCAACCCGCCACGAAATTGTGACAACGGGTCGAAAATTCTCTCCGGGTAAAATGATCGAATCGAAAGGGGTCAGACATGTTTGCGATCAGTTGCTGCCGTCTATTTTCAGTTATCGTCGTGGTCGGTTGGTGTGCCGCTGCATTCGCGGAAGCGCTGCCCGAGAAACTGCAACAGGAGTTGGATCAGGGGAAGACTCATCTGGAGGGGCAGTACAAGGAGGCGAAAGAGATATTGCTCAAGTCGTTCGAAAAGGAAATCAATCAGACGCGGTCGGCACCAAAGCTCACCGCCGAAGAGAAGCAACAGAAGATCGGCAGTTTGGAAGCAGAAAAAGCCATCTTGGAGAAGACGGGTGATATTCCGTTCTCACCCCGCATGCGCGACGAAGCGATCAACTATCTCAACAGAATCCAGAAGGCCGAGATCGCCTTGGCCAAGACCTATGATCGTGCGATCGAATATTGCACAAAGCAAAAGGACGACGAAACCGCCCGTGACCTGATCTCGCAAAAGAAGGAAGCCGTCGCGCCCAGGGTCGCGGCAAAATGGCTCGTGACGGTACCCGCCCCTCCGAAGTTCACATGGACGCTCTATACGGACGGAACGACGCACCATTCCGTTACGGGGCAGAAAGGCTCATGGTCGCTGGGACGGCAGTTTTTGGAGGTGAAGACTCCCGGAAAAATGGCACCAGGAGGAGTCTGGATCGACACGTGCATCATCAGCCAGGACGGCTTGAGTTTTGACGCGAAAAATCAGAAAGGTAATAAGCTGTCTGCCAAGCGGATTATCACCGTCGAATGATGCTTGGGCGAAGTCCTCCGCTCTACGGTGCGTCTCGTTAGTTCAAGAATAGTCAACAGGGGGGATGGTCCGTTTCCCTTGTTCGACATTACCGGAAATGTACAGGACCACGAATCGCATGCGACTCGTGGTCCCGTTGTCCGAATTGAAGTTTCGTAGAACCCGAATTACTCCCGACGCGGGGCTTCAGGACGAGTTTCAGGCTGACGACCGCGAGCACGGTCTCCCAGCAATTGAGCACCGGCGCGGAATTCTTCCAGGCTGACCGAACCATCGCCGTTGGTATCCAGCATGCTGAATCGCTCTTTCATTGCTTCCGGAGCTTCGTCTTTGGAGATCTTTCCGTCACCGTCGCGATCCAGGCGTTGGAAGATTGTCGCTGATCCTCGTTCGCGATTTGCTTCTGTTCCAGGCTGGCGATCTCCCCGCGTACGGTCGGCGTCAGGCCGTCGTTCACCGGCTGGGCGATCTCCTTCAGGTGCCGCATCACGCCGTGGTGCATCACCGCGTGGGGTGTCGCCTCGCGGACCATCACCTCGGGGGGCTCCGTCGCGTCGTGGAGCATCACCACGTGGAGTGTCGTCACGAGGGACATCGCCTCGTTCGCCGCGGCCCGGTGGGTTTCCTTCGCGTGGAGGTCGACCTTCTGGTCCGCCCGGGCCACTAAACAACTCGGCGGGGTCAAGCTGGCCATCGTGATTGCGATCCAGTTCATCAAACAATTCGGAGGCCTTGGCGAGTTCGTCTTTCGACAGTCGCCCATCCTGGTTCTTATCCAACATGCGGAAGAATGCCGGTCCACGACCTTCCATCGGTCGAGGACGATCTCCTTCTCGTGGGCGGTCGCCTTCCGGTCGGCGTTCTCCGTCACGTGGGCGATCTGCCCCTTCAGGACGACGGTCACCTTCTCGAGGACGATCCCCTTCAGGACGTCGTTCCCCACCGCGTGGTTGATCGGCTCCTTCTGGTCGACGTTCTCCGTCCCGTGGGCGGTCACCTTCTGGCTTGCGTTCACCATCACGTGGGCGGTCACCCTCCGGCTTCCGCTCACCATCACGCGGACGATCGGCTTCTGGTCGACGTTCCCCATCGCGAGGTCGGTCAGCTTCCGGCTTACGTTCTCCATCACGAGGGCGATCGGCTCCTTCAGGTCGTCGATCTCCTTCTCGCGGGCCAGCCGGGAAATTCTTGACGAATTCATCCTTGCTCAACGAACTGTCACGTTCCTTGCCTGCTCGACGAAACAGACCTTCGAGCATCGGCCGAGCTCGCTCGGGAGCTTCGTCGATCGTCAACTTTCCATCTCCGTTGGTATCCATGCGAGCAAAGATCTCTTCGGGGTTACCTGGTTGTCGACCTTCGCCGGGTTGCCCGCCTCGCGCTTCGGCCAACCGCTGGGCCGCCTGGACGAATTCGTCTTGTGTGAGTTCCTCTTTCCCCAGTCGTTCGAGCACACCCGCCCAACGCTCTTTGAATTCTGCTGGCAATTCAGCCTTCGTCAGCTTGCCGTCAGAGTTGGCGTCCAGACGCTTAAACAATTCCGCGGGATCAGGGCGGGCTCCCGCAAAGGACTGTCGGCTGAATTCTTCGAACGTCAATTCCGTTTTTCCGGCGCGATCGAAAATCGGCTTCAACCGGTCGCGGAACTGTTCAGGGACTTCATCCAGAGTCACCTTGCCATCTTTGTTGCGATCCAGCATTTCAAATCGCTGGCGCGCATCAGCGCGAGCCTGTTCGCCGGTCGGACCATTCAGCGGAACATCCGGGCGTTCCTCGGGTTTATTGGCCTGCTCGAACTCGTCTCGCGTCAGCTCACCGTCGTTATTCTTGTCACCACGGCGGACCAGCCGTTCAAAGAACCGCGTTTGGTCCTCGGGAATCTCGGCCGAAGTCAGTTTGCCATCACCGTTCTTGTCGAGCTTCTGAAACAAGGCTCTCACATCGGCAGGGGCATCCTGATCGTGAGAGAAAACATTTCCACCTACGAGCGCTGCAAGCGCTGCTGAGAAAACCCACTGTGTTCGTTTCATGGCCATCCTTCAAAGTTCAGGGAGAACGAATCAACGATGAAAAACGTTTCGGACTGATCTGATGTTCAGTCCCGTGAAGCTCATTCGTGTGTCATTTCATGGCGAAGCAGATGCTGCGTCACGGCTTATTTTGGGTTCGATCAATCAGCCGGAACGCGCTAGCGTCCGGTTTAAGCCGTGGGCTGGTAATTGGGATTGGAGTCATCGCAAATCGCCGGGGCTTCCTTCGCAAAGCCTCAGTCCAGCCCCGGCCACCCGACCCCAGAATCAAGGCGTGTGAACCAGTCACCAAATATGACATATTTCATTAAACCCCCGTAAGTTCCGAAGGTTTCGCTGTGACACCAAAAAACAGGCAGAAAGCCCGCAATCCATCAGGACTCCGGGCTTTCTGCGTCATCCGATCACTCGACTGCAAAATATGTTGCAACCGATTTCATCATTCTTACTTGTCCGCTTCCTTCAATTGGAAGCCAACGGACAATGCACCCTTGGAGTCAGGAACGGTGTACGAACCGCTGGAACGCAGATATTTCCGCATAGCTTCAAACGGAGGCAGCTTCTGGAAATCAATCCCTTCCAGGAAATCGACGTTATCAGCTTTCTTCAGCATGTCGTAAAACGGTTTGACCTGTGCCTCACCCTCTGAATACGACAGCATCGAAAGTTTGGCCGGGAAATGCTTGGAGATCTTGCGATACGCAGGTGAATCTACGAGTGCTGGCTGCGATTCTGAACGCAGCATTGCCTCGAGAGCTGTGGTATCGTTGGTGACGACAAAATGACCTGCAGCGACGGCCATTGAGATCGTCTGATCTGGACCGGCACTCACTTCATAAATTGTCTCGCCGTTGAACTCACGACTTTCAACGCCAGGCCCACCTTCCTTGGTCGCTTTAGCAAGGGTCTTCTTAAGTTTCGCGGCATCTTTCGCATCGAAGGCCAGCAGGAACCGCTGGGCTACGGGTTCGTCTTCCGTTTCTTCGATCGCCTGAACCAGATGGAACTTGCCATCGAGCAGATCGATCAGATCTTTTTTCGGATGAAGTCCCGGGCCCGATTCATCGTTTGCCAGCTTGTCCAGTTGCTTCGCGGTGAAGCCACGTCCATAGAACCCGTCCACCATGGATTCGATTGCCAGGTAGGCTCCACCAATGTTCCAGTTCCCGCCGTAGTACATACTGGTCTTGGCCGAAACCCATTTTGGGGGTGCCAGGTCAGCAGCGGGGAATTGAAAGACATTCAAAACACCCTTGGTCTGCTCGGCGTAAATGAACGACTTGGAAACGGTTTCAAAGTCGCCTGACGATGAATAACCAGCGCCACCCCAACCCTTCAATTTGTCGAGGCCCAGTGTCGGCAGGAACGCGGCAGCCATGCCGACTTGCATTGATGCTTGCGGGACGGCGGCCTGAGCCGCACCGATCCCCGATTGAATCATCCCGATCGGACTCATGTACCAGACGACTGCTGGCTCACCCGCCTCGTCCTTGCACTTGTCCAGGATATACTTGTAGACATCGTTATCGGCGAGGGTGTTGTCGTCCTTCCCTTCCCAGCGGGTCAGGATCTCTTTCAACGCTTCGATTTCCGTCGAAATCACTAGATACGAATCTTCGTTGAAATAGACGATTTTCTTGATCGGCGAATCGGCTTCTTTCAGCGTGTAGACATGGACAACGACATCGTCGATTTCTTCCTTCGAATGTTCGGCAACGTCACCGTCCAGGGTGTCGTGCAGTTTCTTCAGCAGCTTCTCGACGGGCTCCTTGTTATCGCCGTAATCGAATAGCAGAACGGGTGCAATCCGTCGCTTGGGGCGCTCCATAACCGCCAGCGTGAGTTCCCCTTCGGGGATCGCGAGCAACTCAGTGATACTCAGTCCGATCTCTTCGCGAACCTTTTCCGAGAACTCTTCGATCTTGGCTTTGACGTCACTCAGAAACGGCTGGAATTCCGGGTCGTTCAGAATCGGTGACTTGTCAAATTCTTTCCGAGCTTCAGGAATATCGAGAATACTGAAGTAAAGCAGCGTATCCTTCGGGAGCAATTTTGCGCCCGTGGCGCCGTCGTCTGCAGCGAAAGCTGACGACCAGCCAATCAACGACTGTGCCAGGCCGCACATCACCAAGGTAGTTGCCAGCCAAATTCGTTTCATAAGAATCTTCCAGTCCGATCATTGTTGAGGGGTACGTGTGGGGTCTATCCGCGGACTGACGTCTGTCAGACAGACCACCAGATGCAGGCGTGCTTCCCGAGGATTACCTTTCCCCGGCGCACTTCGTTTCAATTGGTAATTTCATTCCGTCGGGACGCTGGGATTCTTGCGTCGCGGCGGGTCCAGATAGCGAAATCCAGAATTGGGATTGTTTCGATCAAACGCAAAGGCTTCGTGATTGTCGAGGAATAACTTCAGGTATGGACTGGGGATTGCAAATCCCAATCCTTCTGCAAACAGCAGCTTCATATTCGTCACGCCGATCACTTCCCCACGGGAATTGAAGAGCGGGCCACCGCTGTTTCCAGGATTGATTTCGGCCGTCGTCTGGATGTAGACCTGTCCCTTAAAATTCCGATTCTTGGTCCCGATAATCCCTTGTGAAACAGAGCGTTCCAGACCCAGTGGATTGCCGATCGCAAAGACCTCTTCACCTTCCTGCAAATCGTCTTCAGCAGCGAGGAAAACTGGCTTGAAGGCCAGATCCTTTTGAGCTGGAATCTGCAACAATGCCAGATCGAAGAATGGGTTCAGAGCCACAATGCGAACATCTTCCACACGCCGCCGATTGAATTCCCCGTCCACTCCACGATGGAAGATCGTCACGGCAATTCGCGTTTCCTTTTCAATCACATGGTAGTTCGTGACGCAGAAACCGCTTTCATTGACGATAAAACCGGAGCCGAGTCCACCCGGAGTTTGAACCAGAACAACTCCCTCACCGAACTTTTCGGTCAGGTCTTTCACACTGCGACGTGGCAACTGAGCCGTTCGATAAAGCTGGTGCTTCTTTTCCTGCAGTGGAGGGCTGGCCGAATCCTGAGATGCCCGACGAGATTTGATTTGTGAAAGCGGGACCTTGATGACGTCGACACCGATATCGACCAGCAACACATCTCCCTGCTGCTTCAGGACATCCCCTTCCAGTTTGTGCCCCGTCTTCAATTCAAAGACTTCAGCACTCAGCAGCCCTGGCATGACACCGGAGGCCATGATTGCAAACAGGCTGAGGGTCAACACATTCCCGGGGAGGTTTCGGAATCTCATGGTCGTCGTTTTTCGATCCATCTGGCAAAGGAGTTGATCGTTAACGTCAGCAAACGCAAACCAGGCGAAACAGATCAATTGCTGCCATAATTGGCGTGACATTGTTCGCACGACTTGTTCACTTTGTTCATGGAATCGGTGAACTTCTGGAAGCTCTGATCCTTCGCCGCAGCGGCAGCTTCTTTGGCACCATTGATCAGCGCGTTCGCGAACTGCTGATAATCGGCCTCTTCGGCACTCGAATAACCGTCGGTGGCAACAATTTTGCCGAGGGCCGCGATCACCATCGCTTCGTGAACAATGGCTTCACTTTCACTCTTAAGCTTGGCTTCGGTATTAATGTTATCGCGCATCCAATTCTTGGCCTTGTCGATCCGCTTCATCAGACCTTCGCGGCTGGCAGTTTCGTGGAACGGACGGGTGGGAGCGGCCTTCTTGGCGTCCGCGGGGACTGTTCCACTGAAAATCGCTTCGAGTTTTTCGAACGCGACCTTGGACTTTTCGTAGTTGTCTTTTCCAAGACCCGTGGCTGATTCGGCCATTTCATGTCCGAATTCGCGAATGTAGGGAGCATTCGCTTTCCAGCCAACTTCGCCCGTCGTTTCCACAGCGACACCAGCGAGGGCCGCCATGACCGACCCGTCCACCGAGATATCCTTGTAGTTGCCGTTGTAGGTCCCTTGACCCTGCAACCAGGCTTTTGATCGGTTCAGGACTTTCTTGGCTTCCGCCTGCAGGATGTCGGCCGGTAGCAAGTCGTTCCACGCAACTGCTCCGCCACCACCAGTCGGGGCGGTTGTCGGTGTCGCAGGTTTCTCGGTCATCTTTTCACCGGAAGCAGCCGGTTCCTTCGTTGCTGCTGCCGCAACAGTGGCATTGTCTTTTACCACTTCGAGCGGTTCATCGAAGAACGCATCATAGGGAATGCCCCCTTCTTTCTTCTTCGGGGCCTTTTCACCGTGATCTGCTGCTGCAACGCGATCACCCTTGGCAGCAGGCTTGGCGGGAGCTTCTTGTTCGGCCTGCGCCTGTGGCTTTGCCGGGGGCGACCCGCCACAACCAGCAACCCAACTGATCGTCAATAACGCCAATGTGACTCGAACCGAGGATGATGCCATTTTGCAACGACTTTCGTTTCCGAAACTCCACATTCCCGTAACTCCCTCAGTGGCAATGACCGTCTCGATTCAGAATCGCGCTGCAATTTCTCTTTTTGACGTCCCGACACCGATTGCGCAATTATGCTTGCGCCGAGTCACTCATGCAATTGGGATGTCTCAGTTTCGTAGAATGTGTCTGACGATTTCTGATGTTAGAATTATGGCAAACGGTCTCCTCGTTTTGATGAGGAGACCTTCGGTCGGGGTGTTTCGGCGGGGTCGGGAGACCCGCGCCGAGCGGACGGGAGATCCGTTTCGAACCAACCCATCAAATTTCGGGGATTTGACAAGTTGCGGTAACTGGCGAGAATTTGCGGGCGGAGACTTGTGTCATCACAGGTGACCCATTATCTCTAGGCCAATCGGCCGGTAGAATTGGCGTGGCGGTTTTTGAAGAAATCAACAAGCGAGGCGTTATCGTAACGACTCGTCATGTAAGTTTGAGATGAAGTCGATGCGGTGACCACGACTGGTCGTCGCAGGGGCTTCCGGGGGTTCTTGGTCTGGGTGACGAACGCACTAACGGATTTAGGCGTCGTTGTCCGAGAAGGAGATTTCGAATGAATCGGTTTTGTGCGAGTTTAGGTTTGGGCTTGGCCCTCATGGCGTCCTCGGCCATGGGTGCGAACTTCCGTACTGTGACACAGTCCGGTGTGACCCTGGGTGGTCCAACGCTCATCAATCAACAGGGGACTGATCTGCCGATGCCAGCTCCGCTGTCACCGACACCAGAAATTCAATACAGCGGACCAGCAGGACAGTTGCCGGTGATGACCGTGTCCGAATCTGCATTGTTCCCCTGTGTGAAGTACCGCGACGTCCGAAACATCGCCCCGTGTGCGGTTCCGGTCGTTGTTCAGGTCCCAGATCCTTGTGCCTGCCGTGATCGCTGCAACCCATGTGCACCACGCCCATGCGTCAATGTTCAGATCTGCGTCCCTCAAAACGGCTGCCCAACAGTCTGCGTGACCCGTCACGGCAACAAGACCCGCTTTGATTATGGCAAGTACGCCGTCGACGTCGTGTCGATCAACGGCAAGATTGTCGTGGACTACGACGACTGATTTGTTGAGCGCTGAAAAATCTCGAAGCCGAACGCCCATTCGGTGACATATCCGGCCTCGCGCAATTGCGCGAGGCCGTTTGCATTGCTGGCAGCGAAATTTCAATTCTGGCCGCGTGTCACACAGCGATGTCGGATGGATTGAGTCCCGTCACGGACAACACGGGAGGGCGAGGCGGCGAGGCTCCCGCCGAGCCGCGATCAGGTAGTGATGTCCGACGCCAAACGGTTCGGCAGGAGCCTCACCGCCTCACCCTCCCGTCTTGGTGAGCCGGCTCGCTGGGTCAACAAGAAACATCGCAAACTTATAACTTACTGCAGGTTACGCGATTTTTGACTAATCCCAACGGCGGTGTTTTCCAGTCCAGTGATTGCGAACGTGTGGAATTCGCCACAATTTCTGTTGTTTTTCGTCATCAGCATGATGCCGATTTGCCTTTCGGCAGGCGTGAACTAGGTTTCAGCCGCTACACGCCGAAATTACGGCATTTTTGCTGTTTCATTGACGAGGATACGGGGCATGGACTTACTCGACTTGAATGGGCTGAATCTGATTGCCTGGGGAGTGGCCTGCGCCTGGGTCATGATCGCCGTTGTTTATATTGCGGCCTGCCGAAGTCAGTCGTCACTGCGACCGTTGACAGATGCTCCGCCAGCGTCGGGTCTTCCGAAACTCAGCGTGATCGTTGCCTGCCGGAATGAGACGGCTTGCATCGAAAACTGCATCCGTTCACTGTTTCGTCAGGACTATCCCGACCTCGAAGTCGTTGCCATCAACGACCGAAGTACTGATGACACTGGCGAAATCCTTGACCGTCTGGCGGTGGAATTCTTCAATCGATTGCGAGTCGTCCATGTCTCGATGCTGCCTGCGGGCTGGTTTGGTAAGCCACATGCCCTGGAGCAGGGATTGAAGAGTGCCACGGGAAGTCTGGTCTGCTTTACAGATGCCGACTGTGAATTCCTTGCCCCATCGGCATTGCGTACCACCGTAGCAGAGATGCAGCGCGGCGAATTTGATTTCTTCTCGATCGCAGCCAAGTACACCATGACTTCGTTGCGCGAATGTGTCACCGTTCCGTGTTGTTCTGAGGCCATTCTGGCCTGGCTGCGGCCGGAGCGTGTCAGCGATCCTCGTTGGCCGGATGCCTTCGCCAATGGCGCGTTCATCATGGTGCGCAGAACTCCCTTTGAAGCTATTGGCGGATGGGGTTCTGTCCGTGCGAAAATCAGCGAAGACCTCGAACTGGCACGCCTGGCAAAACACTCTGGATTGAAACTGGGTGTGGCACAAGGTGACGGTTTCTATCAGACCGGTTCCTATGGAACCCTGCGAGAATCGTGGAATGGCTGGAGCCGGATCTTCAACGGAGCACTGACTCCCTCGCAACTCGCGTTCACGCTCTGCCGTATGAGTATCCTGTTCGTATTGCCGCTGTGCGCGATGCTGTATGGTGTGGCAAATGCATTGCAGACCGGAAGCATCGAGTGGTTGACTCACGGTGCTGGACTGGGATTCGCAATCGCGTTCAGTATCCGCAGTGCCATGGACCTGATCGTCTTTCGATTGGTGGGAGCACCAATGGCATCTGCTTTGTTAGCGCCGCTCGGTCGCCTGTTTGTCATGGCCGCTTCAACGCGCGCCTTGCTGTCTCATGCGGGCCTGGTGAGGACTCACTGGCGTGGTACGTCATTTGTCTCCGGCCGAATGATCATGCCGGAACAGGCGAAGGCTTAGCACCGTATCCCAACGATTCCAACATTACCGGTTTTCGACCTGCAAGCAACAATCTCTCGACGGTCTTGACGATCTGGGGCAGGAACCCGCGTTCCAGGTCCAGCGGATGCAGGACGACACAGGGCAGAGCCCGTTTTCGGAACCGATATTGAAGTTGCCCCAGTCTGTACCCGGCACGGCACAGCAGGCGGATCGGCGAAACGTCCCAGACCCAGGTTGCCAAGGGGAGTCGTTGCCCGGTTGACGTGGCGACTTGACCGTATCCTACGGTGTAATGGATTCCGAATTTCGCCAGGCGATCCGGTGTGGCAAACCCGATCTGGTACGTTGGGGCGATGAATCCACTGGCTGGCTGGCCCATCCAACGCTCGAGAATCTCCTGCCCCGCTTCCAGCCGACGGTCTGTTTCCGCAGGATCCAGTCCGTTCATTTCGTCCTTGCCGTCTGCGATCTTCGACCGAAACCCACGAGTTCCCGGCCGGAAGTGTTCGTATCCATGCAGCAGAATGTTCGCGTATTCGGCCTGGACCCGGTCCAGAAATGGTCGGTCACTTTCTCCGAGTGGAACTCCCGCCCAGCAAGGGACGACAGCGGCCGACATGGCATTTCCAATCAACGGTGCCATCGCCTCTGTAAACGTAGCAACATGCGAGTCGTAGATCGGAGCCACGTCATGCAGCATCACACAGAATGACCGCGTAACGTCCAGATGTTGAGGATTCTCTGTCATGGTTCGTCGTCAGCTATCGCACCGAAATGCAAGGAATATGGCTTCTGATTGGATTGGTCATGCTGGATGCAAAAAGCGCATGGAAAGGCATCCAAGCCCCTTCATCGGCTCAAGATCATCGCGACTTCGACAAATGTGAAATTGTGAGGGTTGTGACGTTGCGTCGGGATACCGAGGGGGCTGAGAGGAACTTGCCCCATGTTTGCCAACTATCTTGCCAAAAAGAAGAGACCTTCGGTCGAGTGTTTCGGCGGGGTTGGCGGTCAGGAGACCCGCGCCGAACAAGTATCGAAGGGATGACTGCGGTGAACTCGTAGTTTCTTCATCGTTCTGCCCCCATCGTTCTGCCAACGGTCTCACAGAAAAGAGGAGACCTTCGGTCGGGCGTTTCGGCGGGGTCAGGAGACCCGCGCCGAACAGAGTCGGGAGACTCGGCGAACAGACAGACCTGGGCTGAACTCAAGGAATGCCCTTTCAGGGGGCCTCGACCGTTGGTACAAGACTCGGCACTTTTAGACTCGCGGATTGAATGGCTCAAGGAATCGCCAGAATGAATCGCCCCGTTTCGGCACGCCACAGCACTTTCCTGCTGGCGCTCGCCTTTATCGGATTCATCAGCCTGGGACTGCCTGACGCAGTCATCGGGGTGGCGTGGCCGTCTGTTCGCGACACCTTTCGGCTGCGTCAGGAAGCCATCGCCCTGGTCCTGGTGATCTCTGGTATCGGGTATCTGGCGAGCAGTTTTTTTGCGGGTCGATTGATGCAGACCATGGGGATTGGCCTGGTTCTCGCCGCGAGTACCGGACTGGTGTCGGCCGCCATGTTCGGATTCGCGTACTCACCACTCTGGATCGCGTTCCTCTTTTGTGCGTGGGTGCATGGCCTGGGATCGGGTGCGATCGACTCGGGGCTGAACGGCTACGCAGCCCACCACATGTCAACGCGATCGTTGATCTGGTTACATGCCTGCTATTGCTTCGGGGCGTTGATCGGCCCGGTTCTGATGTCGAGTATCCTCGCCAGTGGTCGCCACTACAGCACGGGTTACTCGGCTGTCGGTGGGATCATGCTGGCGATGTCCATTCTGTTCCTGATCACTTATCGATCCTGGGGTGAGATCTCTTCGACTTCGACATCGGCGGAGACGACAACCGAATCGAAAGTACCACCGCTGCGTCTCAGGATTGCCTTGAAGTACTTTGCCGTCTGGCTTCAAATGGCAGTGTTTTTCTTGTACACCGGCCTCGAAGTGACTTTCAGTCAATGGACATACACGGTCCTGACAGAGTCTCGACATGTCAGCCCGGTGACGGCTGGTATTGTGGTTGGTGTTTATTGGGGCTGTATCGGTATTGGACGCATTATCTCAGGGATGATCGCCGACCGAGTCGGGATCGATCGTCTGCTACGTTACTGCTTGTTGTGTGCAGGGAGCGGAGCGATCCTGATTGCGTCGCGACTTCCCATTGAAGTAGCGTTCTTGGGAATATCACTGATTGGCTTGGGTCTGGCTCCCGTCTTTCCGTGTCTGATGTCTCGAACACCACGTCGCCTGGGGACTCAGGTATCGACTCATGCCATCGGTTTCCAGGTCGGGGCCGCAATGATCGGAGCTGCGGTCGTTCCTGGCACCCTGGGGGTCATGGCAGGGATCGGAGGACTGGAAATGGTTCCGCTCGGCACGGTGGTTCTGTTTGGTCTGCTAGGATTGCTCCACGAGCGACTGATTCGTCTTCCCGACGTCGGTGCGTCTCAGGTATAGCAAAACCAGAGCAACGCGCCGCGTCGCATGGGCGTCAGCGCACGGGCGATTCCTGGCATGAATCCATTCTCATTGGAATGAGGCGACACCTACATCCAATACAGAAAAGCCGACCAGATCATCAAGTTTTGGCCCCGAAAAATCGTAACCCGCGTGGGATGCCAAGTGGCTACATTACGGATGTTTTGATCGCAGATGATCCTATTCTGCGAACGTTACGACTAATTCTGACCAGGCAGGAACTTCTTGAGCTTTCCTTTGAACAGGTCATCCACCTTGTTTTCCAGAGCACCTTCCAGCGCCGTTCCGCCAATTTGTGCGGCCAGTTCACCCAGGATTCGAGTATCGATCTGTGGTCGAGTCAATGTGCCGCGTACAGGAATCCGGATCGATTTTCCTTTCAGGTTCGCCAGCAGCTTCTGATCCTTGACCCAGTCGTCCAGGATCGCGATCTGCAGCATGTAATCGATCGTCTCATCCATTCCAACCGAACCGCTTGACTGGATCTGGCCTTCGCCGATGGCAAATGTCACGTTCTCGTGATAGACGCGGCCTGCTGCTAATTTGAAGGGGATTGCCTGCTCTGGCATCTGCATCCAGACGCGATCTCGTGGAGCGGCTCCAACCGGCTTACGTTCAATCAACGATTTGATCTGGTCGTACATTCCCATCACCTGCAGGGCTGCTCCTCCTGGACGAACTTGAACGTGATGGACCGCCAGTGCCCCTGCCATCTGTCCCGTCATCGGTGCGGAAATTGGCAGGACACTTCCTTCGGTGATGTCGAGAGAAAACTTTCCGTCGATTTGCGTGGCATCCGCCAGCATCGGCGTGACGTATTTCAGCCAAGAATCGCACAACTGCGGAGTGATCTGAACCTGATCCAGAACCTTCTCGGTCGGCAGGACAACGATTGCCGGGTTACGATCAAACCGGACTTGCGGAGTCAGGTGCATCTTGCCACCCGCCACAGTGGTTTCAATCGGAGCGAACTGGCAGACCCCTTTCTCGATTCGAGCGACAATTTCAGCCGGACCGACTTCCAGACCTTCCACAATTGCCGAGTCCCATCCGATCCCTGCCTGACCAGCGAGGTCCGGCACGATCGGGGTACTGGTGTCTGGAAGACCGTTAGGAACAGTTGCAGGGGTTGACAAACTGGCCAGCGATCCCTTGATCGTGAACGGCCGCTTTTGTTTTCCCTTCAACGTGACAGACTTTCGCAGGGCGTCCGTCATTCGTTCTTCGACCAGATCCCAATCATAGGTCAACTCCCCTTGCAGGTCGGCACGTTGTGCACTCGAAAGTTCGGCCAGTGTTCCGTGCACACTGACACTCAAGCAAGGGGTCACTACAGCAGCGGTTTCCATTTTCAAATTGTCGGCTGTCAGGTCATAGACCCCTTTGGCAATCAGCTTCAATTCGGGTTCTTTGTACATCGCTACCCATTTGGGCTGTTGACCAGACGGTGCTTCATAATCGTAAAGAACCAGCTTGTTGACAGTCGTTTCTGAGTCGACAGTGATGACAGAATCTTTCTCGATCAAGTGCGCATGACCTTCAAAGTTTCCCTGCATGTGGTAGACCGGATGAGCGATCGCAAGGTTCTTCCAGCGCGAGAGCTTGTCCAGGTCACCTCGATAAACAGCTTCACCGGTCACTCGTTCCAGTTGACCATCCGGCTTGAGAGCCAGAATCAGATCGGTCACACGGCACGAGACGGCCGTTCCCGTCAACGTCGTCTGTGGCGATGTCCATTCGTTCCGTGCGAGCACAAAAACACCCGCCGTATCAAACTTCAATTGAGTCTCTTTGATCAGCCATTCCGGCCCCTGAACATCCAGATTGTCGATGGTACCATTGAATTGAGTCAGGTCGATTTGTTTGGGGTCGACAGTCACAGTGGTGTCGATGTGAGCGATCCCCGCGACCTGCCAGCCTTTGACGTCAACGAATGGCCGCAAGCGGTTCTGCCATGTGGTCAAATTACCAACAAGCGTCGCTTTGACGGGCCAGGCAATCTCTTTTGCTGTCAGATCGATCTCTTTTTCAAGGCTCGACACCAGCGTGTCCACACCCGCTGTCAGTTTCAGTTCTGCTGATTCGATCCGCTTCAGTGTGTTGTCAGCGGTCGTATCAGCGATCGCCTGGAGAGTCATCACCAGGCGTGGTTCCTGCCAGACAATCGTCTTCGAAACGTCCCATTGAAAGTCATCGAGCTGGACGGCGGCAGCGATTGAAACCTGGTCGTCCTTGATCCGCCGGATCTCACCCTGAGATTTGATTTTCCCTGCCAGTTTTTCCAGTCCGAAATCGACGAAGCGCTGCAGGTTTTCCTCCAGACGTGTCAGGTCGCCGGTCGCAGTGAACTTCGCCGCGGTCATTGTTCCCGCTCCGGCCAACTTGAAAAAGTCTGACTGGCAGGCGACCTGATCGACCGTGATGACGCCATCTGCCCGATGGGCCAGCATGCTCAGTTTCAGAGGCTCCTTCCACAGAACCATTTCGCCACGATTGCGAGCGGTCAGATGGTCAACCGTCGCATCGGCCGCCCAGTTCCGCTGGCCGCCATTGGGGGCTTCGCTCTTCAAGCTCACGTCCAGCCGACCCGCAGTAATTTCCGTCCCCTCACGGACTCGCAAGGTGTTCGGTAACAAAGCCGCCAGCTTCTGCAGATCGACGAAACCGCGAATCAGGTAGTCTTGTTCACCAAGGATGGATTGCAAGGCGTCGACCGGCGATGTGGAATTCAGACCTGCCAGTGGGATATCGCCTGTGGCGGTCAGTTCGCCGACTTCGGTTTGAATCTGCGCCTTGTCCATCGACAACCGGCCTTGCAAAGCGGCCAGGCGTCCGGCCACGGATGTGGTCGCCAGTTTGACGCGATCCTGCTTTAACGCAGAGATCCCAGCGAGGACAAATTCACGTAGTGTCACACGACCATCCCAACTCCATTCACGCTGTGTCCAATCGGCATTCGAGTCAGCCAGATTGACCTGGCTGCGTGCATCGGCATCGATCACCCCTGCGAGTTCCGCTTTCGGCTCGAACCGAGCCAAGGCTGGCAAAAACTTTTCCAGTCGCCAGGCTTCAGCCTTCAGCCGAATGTGCTTGGAACCGGGAGTCATCGCCACGCCATCTTGAGTCGGCTCGTTCCCGAACCGAAACGCCATCCAGTCCTTCGGAGGTTCCAGAGTGGCTTCGTCCTTTGAGGGGACGTGACCGATCGTCAATTCCACTTCTTCCGGTGTTCCCCGCTTGCAGACAACCAGGAGTGAGACCGGCGAAATGTTTGAAGTGAGTGTTGCGACTTTGTGATCGAGCGTGATTTCGGCATTCTGGATCACCAGTTCGAAATCGGGAATCGGCGCGGAACTCGGCGGACCGCTCGCCATCTTCGCCAGGATATCCTCAGCATTGGAGCCGTTTGGACGGAAATCGACGAACACTTTGGGCTCGACCAGTTTCAACCGACCGAGGTTGGCCTGACTGAGTGCCAGTTTCCACAAAGGCTCGCTAGTCGAGAATTCCTTAACTTCTAGAAATGGATGACCTTCGGCATCTTCTGCTTTGAGATTGTTGACGACCACTGGCTGCAGCCACCCCAGTGAAGCAGTCCCGATTTCGACGGTCCCTGGGTACAGCGGAAACAGTAATTTGGGGACTTGCTGTTTCAGCGAAGTCTCGGCCACGATCATCGGGGCGAACCACAGAGCCACAACGAGACTGCAAATGAACAAGAAGAACAAACGACCGAGCCAGCGTCGACGAGGCTTTGCCACGGGAACGGGTGTGACGGCAGGCGAGGCCTGACTGGACGGCGGTTGCGGAAGTGCTTGCGACATAATGAGTTCTGCCACTAAAGTGAACGGACACGCTGTTCGCAACCTGATGTGAGGTGCTCAGCGTTCCCTCATCCTCAGCAGCAGTCGACATTTGCCATCAACGGAGTCTGTCTTCTGGCACGTGGTTAGTGAAAACGAACGTCGTCCAGAAGGAGGGGTCAGACCCCGTTGATGGGAAATGCGACCACAGGCGACAGCCGCGCGGATAATAGACAAGAGTGGGAATCAGGTCGACGGCAATTACTCGTCGCCAGCCGGCCGTTGGCGTCCTTGTTTGACTTCAGTTCGCTGCCGCTTCGATTCAACGCGGCGGCGTTTGGACGCTTTTGTCGGCTTGGAAACTCGACGCGGTTTCGGGGCAGTGGCGACGGCCAGCAGCATTTCGCGGAGTTTTTCCAGGCAGTCATTCACGTTCTTCGGCTGATCTCGAAAGCGTTCGCTGGTCAGGACCAGATCTCCCTCGCCCGTCAATCGCGTGTGATAGGCCGCTACAAACCGATCTCGCACATCAGCGGGAATTCCTGCGGATGTCAGCACTGGCCAGCGGAGCATGACCTTGGAGTTCACCTTGTTGACGTTTTGTCCTCCGGGCCCGGAACTGCGCGCGACCCCCCAGTCGAATTCACCGCAACAAACGCGGATTCGCGGAGAGACTTCTAAGATTTCGGTATCTGCCGGAAACATGATATTCTTCTCTGTCGACTCGAAATGCCGAGGTCAGTGAGGGATGGCTCCAAAAATTACGTGGATCTTATCAAGCGGATCGGGTGCAACGTCTGATCGTCGTCTGTTTCGATACAAAAGGCTACCTCACAGGAATGAACAGCCCGACAGAAGTGCATTCGATAGTCGTGGTTCGCTCTGCGAACCAACGCAATTCCCTGTTCCAACTCGACGATGAGCTTCACTTTAAGAAGTCGTTCTGCCCGTAAGCGTTGGTTCGCGAAGCGAATCACCTTACGCACTAAGTGGCAAAATATCGTTACCCCCTTGCGTAACGCAGACGAATGACGACACCAGAAATGAAATGCAGGTTCGCTCAAAATGAACGACAAGAAACGCGGAGTGGGCCTGTAAGCCGGGTTCTGTCGTGGGCGACCATTTCTCTAGGCCGACGATTGCTCGTCGGCTCAAGCAACCTACCCGGACGAGTGACGAGACGGACCGCCTCGCGCCGTGATCCTGTTTCCAGTATCACGAACTTCGCCCTGCTTGGTCTTGCTTCCGGTGGGGTTTGCCGAGCCGAACCGGTCACCCGGCCCGCTGGTGCGCTCTTACCGCACCGTTTCACCCTTACCTCGTTGCAGCTTTCCCTTGCGGGCGCACGCAACGATCGGCGGTTTACTTTCTGTGGCACTGTCCCGGTTCTTGCGAACGGTGGGCGTTACCCACCACCGCGTCCTGTGAAGCCCGGACTTTCCTCCGCAAGGCTGAACAAGTCAGCCTCACCGCGATCGCCCAGCCCACTCCGCGAGCGAACTGTACGACGATCCTGACACAATGGGAAGCGACGGGTTCAGATCCGGAAACTACGACGTGTCAAAAGTCAGATTTTTCCAGTTCCCAATTGCGATTCCTCAAGGGCTGATTGAGAATGGGTACGAATCCATTTCGGTTTCATTGATCAACCGCAGTCTGGATACCAACCGCAGACCTGTTTCCCACGACGATCGACCTGCCTGCCTGATCCCACCTTGAGATTGCCGCATGAATCCTTTTCGCGCGTTACTGTTGACTCCATTGATCGCATTCCCCCTGGTCGCGTTTGCCGATCTTCCGTCACCCCAGTTGCATCGCATTACACCGATTGGCATCAATGCGCCGGGCGTCACAGAACTGACGATCCTGGGGGCCGATCTCGAAGGGGTCGATGCCCTGATGTTTGATCATCCGGGTTTGAAGGCCGAATTCGTCAAGGACAAAGTCTTCAAGGTAACTGCAGCGGCCGATGTGCCCGCGGGGACGTTCGATGTGCGTGCCGTCGGACGATTTGGTGTCACCAATCCTCGGCTGTTGGCCGTGACGCATGGATTGCAGGAACTGAACGAAACTGAACCGAACAACACCGCCGACAAAGCACAAGCCGTCACAGTCAATTCGGTGATGAATGGTCAATCGGACGGAAACAATCAGGATCTGTTCAAAGTCGCATTGAAACAGGGGCAACGAATCGTCATCGATTGTCAGTCTGCTCGACTGGACACCGAGATGGACCCGACGCTGGTTCTGTTCAGCCCGTCGGGTCAACAGCTTTCGAGCAACAGCGATTACTACGGCCGCGATCCATTGATTGATTTTCTCGCTCCTGCCGATGGGGAATACGTGATTGAAGTCCGGGATCTGACCTATCGGGGTGGCTATCCGTATCGACTGGTGGTTTCAGATCGCCCCCACATCGAAAACGTTTTTCCGCGGGCCATTCAGGCCGGTCAATCGGTTGAACTGACAGTCGTCGGTCGAAACCTGGGTGCCGGAGCACAGCCTTCGCCCTGGAAATTGGGGGATCTGCCGCTGGACATGGTCAAGATCCCCGTGACCGGTTCCGCCAACATCCTTCCGACGGGGGCCTATCGGTTCATCGAACATGCCTCGCAACATTCGGTGCTGCCGACCGCTGCGACCTGCACCCTGGTCGGTGAGCAGATTGCCCCTCTGAACGCCAATCCGCAAATCATGATGGTCACGGAAACCCCCACTCAGATCGAAGCGGAACCGAATGACACGCGTGACCAGGCGCAGTCGCTGACCCTCCCTGCAATTGTCAGCGGGCGGTTCGACAAGGAGCGGGATGTCGACTGGTATTCGTTCGAAACCGATGACAAGGGGGGGGCCTATGGCTTCGATGTCTACTGCGAACGAATCGCCGGGCGTGCAGATGCCTATTTGTCGGTAATGGACGAGAAAGGGAACGTGGCTGGATCACTCGATGACTTCGGGCATCGAATCTCTTCTTTCGACGGGCACTTGCGAGACCCATCGGGCTCGATCAACCTGAGCCCGAAAACAAAGTACCGCGTGATGGTCAAGGATGCCTATGGGCGTGGTGGCGTTCGCTATCAGTACGTCTTGAGCATTCGGAAGCCACAGCCTGATTTTTTTGTGGCATCCATGCAGACTACGAACAACATGGCGGGGACAACGATCTGGCAGGGAGGTGCCGAGCAACTCGATATCATTGTGCATGCGAAAGATGGGTTTACCGACTCGATTGTAATTACAGCCGAGGGATTGCCTGCAGGCCTGCATGCCGGCCCCCTGACGATCTCAAATAACCAGCGCGGGACTCTTGTACTTTGGGCAGACGACAATGCCGCCCCTTGGACCGGTCCCGTTAAACTTTTTGCCACAGCGAAGGTCGGCGACACAACACTGCGTCGCGAAGTCCGCGCGTTCTGTCGCGTCTACAATCAGGTCGGCAGCCGTGAAACACGAGAGCATGTTTTCGCGGTACGGGAAAAGTCTCCGTTTCAGATGTCGATTGAACCCGAGCGAATTTCCGTGGAAGCAGGCCAGAAAGCCGAAGTCAAACTGCGACTGGTCCGAAATTGGGCGGATTTCAAGAATGCGGTCAATTACCAGCCGTTGAACTTTCCCGGCCAGTTTCAGCTTGGCAATGGAACCATCAACGCCGACCAGACCGAAGTTTCGATTTCGATCATGGTTCAGGCGGGGACTCGCCCGGCCGACTATTCCCTGGTAATTCTTGGCCTGGGACAGGTCCCGTTCAACAAGGATGCCACGAAGCCCGACAAACCCAATACACTCGTTTCGATCCCCAGCCGTCCCCTGACGATCACGGTGACGGAAGCACCGAAGAAATGACGTTGGGCTGGTGTCATGGCTCCTCGGGATCATTTCGTCGAAGTCTGCCGGTCAATTGAAGATGTTGCCGTAAAGCGGACATCTGCTCGATTCCATCGTCATCGACGATCTGACCGTCATTGCGATTGACGTAATGTGCAAACATTCGCAGACCCAGGTACCTCAGTAGGACCAGTGCCAGTCCTGCAAATACGAAATGTACCAGCACCCACGGGATCAATGACTCTGCGTACGTCATCGGTGAGTAGTACTCGTAAAGGCCACCTGCCATGATTACAGCTGCCGGGCTGATCCAATGAAACAACGACGAACCAGGACCACCCAGGAAAGAAGCCAGCAACAGCGGCCCGATTGAAATGCCACAGATCAGCCCCAAAGTCGCTAATGTCGCTTGAGTTTGACTACGGCAACGCATGCTGAAATGAAATCCGACCCACGCGATCAGCGGCGGATAGATTGCTGTGGCGAGCAGTCCTCGCAGAGCAAAAAATGCTGCGGAGTCCCCGCTGACAACGTAACTGATCCAATAAATCTGAAACAGATAGACCGTCGCAAATGGAATCCACAGCATGCGGATCATCCGCCAGATCCCTGCAAACTTTTCACGCACGATCTGTTCGCTGTCCAGGGGAGTTGTCAACAGAACATCAAGCGTCTGGCGAGATCGTTCGGCGCCGATCAATCCAGTGGACTGAATGACCAGCACCAGCGTCGCAGCGATCCATAAGACCCAGGGTGAGGCATGTACAGAAAAATGGTTCTCGGTACCCGCACCAAGCGGAATCAACATTCCAAACATCAGGGGAACTTCCAGCAGCAATAGCAGTCGGATCAGGTAACGCGTTGTACCCAACGATCGTTTGTTCGTTTCGCGCCAGCGGATCGGTTCGTACAACGGTAATGCCGTATTGTCGCGCACAATAATGATTCCGCGCGTGACCCGGTTCTGATTGAGCCGATGAAAGACTCCGTCGAGTGCCCGCAGCATCTTCAACATCAGATTGGATGGCTGAACGAAGGCCCGCCGCCAGATCATCACGCGGGCGAAAATCAGGCAACACGCTGCAAATGTCGCCATCGGAATGGTTCGCAGAACGATGACCGGAAATGGCAGACCGACCGCGGACGGATGCAGGCAGGCCCAGATCCCGGAGAACAACAAGACAGCTTCGTCCGTACCAAAGCTGTTCGTTCCACTCAACCCAAACTGATCAACTGCAAGGCGAATCGATTCAACAATTCCCGTGGAGTCCTGACTTCCACCCTGAGTCAGGAAGGATGGCCCAAAAATCAGCATCACTCCGATCAGGTAAGTCCCCATAAAGGCACTCGCGGTCGTGCGGAACCACGCCGAGCATGCAACCGCCAGTGAACCAACCTGCAGGGCCGTGATCAACAGACCCCAGGCGAGGTTCAGGATGTCGCCTTGTTCCACGCCACCCAGGCTGTAGGCCACGGCGACAAGTGGCATCGACAGCAGAATGAATGACGCCATAGGAATCAGACGGCTGAACAGCTTTCCCAGGATGATCGACCAGCCGCTCAGTCGCGACAGCATCAACAGCGACAATGTGTCGCGTTCCTTTTCTGAGGTCAGCACACCGCAGGCCATTGCTGGCAGAAACAGGTACAAACCGTAAAACTGCAACCGAGCCAGCGTTGCGAACAGGTCTTTTCCTCGCCCCATGAAGGCAAATGACTGACCTGACCAGCGGCTCATTTCTTCCCACAACATAATGAACGTGAAACTGTACAGGATCGCGGCATAGATCACTCGCAGCATAAACGTTCGTTTGCGCGCTGCCTGCTCGGTCAATTCCCGAGTCAACAGCGGAAACAGCGAAGTCACGTATTCGATGGATCGCTGTCCGGTCAACAGCAAAGCATTCATCGGGTTCCTTTCGGCGGTTCCGTTCGTCCCATGATGCGTGAGAAACTGCGTACGGCCGTGAAGCGCAACATCCACCAGAATGCTACGAAGATCAATGCATGCAATGACAACCCGATAACCGGCCTCCAGCTTTCCAGATAGGAATTACCCAGTTCTGTCAGCGACAATTCGCCGACGCGGCGAAAGAACAAAACACGTACGGGACTCAGCCACGTCATCCAGTCGATGCGTGCGTCGAGCAAGGGAAGATTGAAGTGGCGGACCGCCAGATATGTACAGGCGTATGGCAAAAGGCAGATCGCGACGACAAGCGAAAGGGTGAACAGAATGGCCTGAGTCTGATTCTTGAATCGTAAGGCCATCTGAAACGAAATCCATTGAAGCACGCGCGGGTAGACGACAAGCGCCAGGGCCATACCAAGTATCTCGTATCGAAGCAGAAGAGTCGCGATCGTCACCTGACCCAGGCCTTGAAGCACGTAGCTGGTCCAAACCCACTGAAAGACCAGCAGTGAACCGAGCGGGACTGAGACGACGTAAATCAGTCGCTGAACCCCGGCCAGCTTTTGCATCACAAGTTCCTGCGGGGTGAGTGGTGTCACCAGCAAAACATCCAGAGTCTGGCGAGATCGCTCTGAAGTCAGCACGCTCGTCGCATGAACCACAATTGCCAATGCAGATATCGGCCAGAGAACTGTCAGAAAAAAAGTTGTCGGACCATCAAACGAATTCTGTTGGTAGTCCGTGATCGTCCAACTGATCGCCAGTATCAGCGGAACCTGAAGAACGACCAATAAACGGAACAGGTAGCGAAACGTCCCCAGTGATTTCTTCCGCGTTTCACGCCATGCGATCGGACTGAACAATGGCCCGGTGTCGTGATCGCGGACCAGTACGATTCCACGGGTTGTCTGCGAATTGAGCTCTTCAAAGAAGCGATCCAGGCTTTGAAAGAATTCCAGCAGTAGATTTCGCGGCGGGACAAACGCTCGGGAGACCAGATGAACAGTCGCCATGTTGATCCAGACAATCGTGGCAACGATCATCGGAATCGTCAGCGCCTGCAACTCGAACACCGATTCAAGCGTGATCGCTCGCATGACAGGGAGAAACAACATGGCCACGGGCATCATCAAATACGCGTTGATGAACGCTCCCGCCGTCGTGCGATGCCAGACTGAACAAAAAAGACTCCACGCACCGACGACCGCCGTCAAGCAGGCCAGGCACCAGATTGCCCCCAAGATCTGAGCGAGTTCTACCCCTCCCAGCCCGTAAGTAATCGCAAACAACGGCAATGACAAAAGTTGATAGGTTCCCATCGTGACCAGTCGACTGAAGAATTTCTCCAGTACGATTGTCACAGGGCTCAGTTTCGTCAGCAGCAGCAGTCCCAGAGTGTCTCGTTCCTTTTCGGAGGTAATTGCGCCACAGGTGATCCCTGGCAGCAATATGAGAATTGCCAGCATTTGAACTCTCAGGAGCATGGCGAACATACTCTGCCCGCGTCCCAGATTCGTGACACCTGCCTGAGCTCCATTACCGGCGATGTCTGCGTAGACCCACAGTGCTGCCGCATACAAGACAATCGCATAGGCAACGCGCAAGACGTAGGTGCGCCGCTGCGCTGCCTGCTCAATCAGGTCTTTGGTCAGCAGTGGCAGTCCATGAATCTTCGCGAAAAACGTCACGCCGTCTGCCCCTCTGTCAGCTTCATGAAAGCGGTCTCCATATCCATCACTTCGGGCTGGAACATCCTGATCCTGACCCCCTGATTGTGAATGAAATCGTGAATGTCCTCGACTTCAATACTCCCTTCCTCGAAGCGGATTGAAATTCTGTCGGCCTGGTCATCGACATGAGTGATCCCGCTCAACCCTTTCAGGCTGGCAATCAACTCTGGAGTCTGATTGGCCACCTGAACGTGGACGATCTTCAGCACCCCTAACTCGCGATAGATCTCGGCCACGGAACCTTGAGTCACCATCTTGCCCGCTTCGATGATGCCGATCCGTGTACACAACTGAGCCAGTTCGTGCAGAATGTGACTGGAAATCAGGATCGTTTTTCCCATCCCCTTCAGGGCCTTGAGGAGTTCCCGCATTTCAATGCGAGCCCTGGGGTCGAGTCCTGAAGCGGGTTCATCGAGCAGCAGCACGGCCGGATCGTGTAGCAGTACACGAGCCAGCGACAGGCGCTGTTTCATCCCGCGCGACAACGAATCGACGGCGGAATCGATCTTGTGAGTCAAATCCGTGAGTTGCAGCACATCGTCGACAACTCCTTTTCGCTTCGAAATGGGCAACCGGTATGCAGCGGCAAAAAAATGCAGATATTCACGTGCGGTCAGGTCTTCGTAGACACCGAAGAAGTCAGGGACATATCCAATCTTCTCGCGAACCAGTTGCGGCTTGGACCGAACATCCAGTCCGGTGATGTGGGCATCACCCTCAAACGTCGGCTGCAGCGTCGCCAGGACTCGAATGGTTGACGACTTGCCGGCTCCATTCGGGCCGATAAATCCGAAGACTTCGCCGGCAGGAATCTCCAGAGTGATTCCCTTCACGGCTTCGAACCGCCCATACCGTACACGCAGATCTTGTACGTCAACAGCCAACATGTCGCGCCTCATTTTCGAAATGCCATTCCAACTCGCAGACGGGATGTCTCACGAGGCTACCGGGAACGGCCAACCGCCGTCCAGTGTCAGAAGAATCCCCAGAACAATCGCCTTTTTGAGTCTGCGAAACGAGTATCTCTCCGCAAGCATCCTGAAAGGGATTATCGAGGTGGGACTTCCATGAGAAATGCCATTCGCGTTGAGTGGCACCCGACGCAGGTAACAATTTTCGTAGCTGAATTCGTGAGGCGTGAGATAGTCGTGGTTCGCGGAGCGAACCAACGCTTCCTGGTTGGCAAGACTTCTGAGGACGATGCGAATCTGTGAGTTGCCATAAGAAAATGCGGCGTTGGTTCGCGAATAGGCTGTGAATTTATTCGGCGGGGTGGCAGGGTCAGGAGCGACGCGGATGGCCCTGAAAGTTTGACCGTGCCCTCCTTTTCGGGGCCTTCCCGTTGGTCAGACCCCGCCACCCAGCCGCCTCGTCTTCAGAAGTCTGTCGGCCAAGAAGCGTTGGTTCGCGGAGCGAACCACGACTATCGGGCACCGCCCCCCGAAATTCGTTATCCGCGTTGAGTGCTCTGGGGTAGACTGGGCGAACAGATCCACCTTGGACCGGAAGCCGAAAACGCCAGATTTGGACCGCGCCGTATGAATGCAGCCTTCGAAACAGCGCAACTGGCCGTCGCGGCGAAATCAAAGTGCGAAGATCACGTTGCCGTCTTTGAATTCGAAGGCGGCGTTGTCCTCGCTGTTGCTGATGGAGCGGGTGGGATTGGCAACGGAGCACAGGCTTCGCGCGCCGTCATCGCGGAACTGAGGGGGTCGGCATCCCTGGATCTTGACGAATCAGCCTGGTGCTCGCTGCTGCGACAGATCGACCATCGTATCGGCGATGGAGAATCGACCTGTGTTGTGCTCGCAGCGACTGCTCAGGGGATCATTGGTGCCAGCGTTGGTGACAGCCAGGCGTGGTTCGTTCATGACGGCGGCATCGTAAACTTGACGCAACGACAAATTCGCAAGCCACTGCTGGGATCAGGACAGGCAGAGCCGGTCGGCTTTTCGCATCCCACATCGCAGGGACTGATCGTGGTCTCAACCGATGGCTTCTGCAATTACATCCGCAAGGAGCGATTTCTACGCGAATACCTTTGGCACGATTTCGTAGTCCTGCCCAGAAAACTGGTCGAAATGGTCCGCCTTCCCTCCGGCGATCTATGGGATGACATCGGAATCGTCGTCTGCAGACCTCGCCGTATAATTCAGAGCCTGAAGCGATATTCGCTGGATGATGTCGATTGAAGGGCTGGAATTGAACAAGGAGCCACCAGTCATCAAGATTCTTGCGGAGAAACACGACGAACGCTATTTGGCAAAGGCACTGGACTGACATCAATGTACCGAATACGCGCAGACCTCGACTTGTCTCCCGTGGTGGGACAGTTCACGACCCAAGTCCGGGTCGGACAGTTTGATCTCCAGTTCACGTTTGGCCGCGTCAGCTTTACAGTTGAGTCCCCAGTGAACCTCTTTCGTGACGGCAAACTGTTGGGATCCTGGGAAGCAGGCCGGTGGCCAGACCCTGGGTTTTACGAGCTCATGAATGCAGAAGTCCGACGATGCGAAGTTCCCAATGATCGCCTGATCTTGTTCGAGTTCGAGAACGGTATCACAATGCACCTCCAAGACAACTCCGATCAGTACGAATGCATACACATTTTCTTAGAAGGCGAGCAGACAAAATGGATCATCTAGACCAATGCTCCGCTATAACTGGCTTTTATTGCTGAAACGATGACGGGTGGCCCAGACGTCGCTTTGGGCGTCTGGGTTAACGAGAGGCAAAATTGCAGTATGCCTGCCCCAAGTTCCTCTTGTGAACCCAGACGCTGAAGCAGCGTCTGGGCCACCCCGCCGCTTCGCCTCCAACTGATAGTGCGGGATCTCCTCTTCCCCCTACGTGTCTCTGAGACTCTGTGAGAGATCCATTCGTGATCAATCAATGACCGTTGGGCTGCAAGGTCAGATCAGAATCCGTTTTGTCTCCTGTCTCGATTGGGCTATCGCAGTCCCCTGGGCCCAAGATCCGAATCGTGACCTCATCACCAATATTGAGGTCACGATTCAGCCAGGTTGCATGACGGGGAAACCTGGCATCAGTCACACTTGCTACGATGCCGAGAGACTCTTTCATCCACTCCTCCGGTGTCGTCTTCCAATCAGATGGTGCCTCTTGCTTGGCACGTTCGTAGCTGTCAATTCCCCGTTTGATCCAGTGAAAGTAAGTGGAAAAAATTCCAAGTCCTTCGGCACCAGCAATACATATCGATTCACCGTTGACCAGGAACTGAAATCGAATGTCTGCCATGTTTCAAACACCTTTACGTGAGATGAAGATGGTGGGCCGGCGCTCGAAGCGAGCTGGCTCCACCCTACTTTCGGAGATGCGACAGTAGTTCCTGACCCCTGCTTCTGAGTTCCTACGCTCACGAGCAACTCACTACTTCTCCACAATCGCCAGCCGCTTCCAATAAACGAATTCGTTGGACCAGTTGTTCGACTGGTTCAGCACTTCGACATACACCTTCTGGCCTGCGAATTTTGTCAGGTCGACCTGGATGTTGGCCCAGCCCTTTTGTGGAGTCGTCAGCTTCTGGTCGATCAACTCTTGATGGATCACTTCGCCGTTGATCTTCACCACCAGCAGCCAGTCAGCCATCGGATAATGTGTGACGCGCATATCCAGCATGGCAGGCTTGTCCTTGGGAAGCGTTAACCCCGCTCGCAGGATCGCTGGCTTGTCCTGGGCGTTGGGGTACATTCGCACGACATCTGTCTGGCCGGCATGTTCCTTCAGTCTGTAAAGACCTTGCGCCAGTTCCGATGTCGAAAAATGAGTCGTGAAGGGTGCCAGGACGCGGCCAAAGTCGGTTTTGACGAAGGCCTGATCCAGCAGACTGGGGTCAATCGCCGGAGGGGCAGGGATCGGATTCACCAGGCGGGTTCTTGCGAATTCCATATCGGCCGGAGTCCGCGCGAGATAGATATGATCAAACCAGGCTGCTTCACCACCGAGACAACTGAGTGCCAGGCCGGTCAGGTTGAACTGGCCGAAGTCACCGTAAAGATCGCGCATCTGTAATTGCCAGTCTTTGGGCATCGCACCGAACAATCGGAGTGGAGCACCTGCCGTTTGAGGTTGGCTTCCTGCATCGTAAGCAAACCCGTGGCGCAGACCCCGATCTTCCGGAGGGCCATCGAACCGGCTGCGGGCTCGAGCCGGTTTCCCTCGCAACTGGTCTGCACGCAGCCCAATCTGCGCAATCTGTTCACCCAGTCGACCGTCATTGGCGAATTGAATCTGGACTCGATTCCCCGTCGCTTGCTTCCAGGCAAACAGGACATAGCGGTACTGGCCGAGCTTCGGCTGATCTGAAATCGTTGCATCCAGCCGTTCAATCCGCGCGTTGTCCCCCGCATCGGGTGTCACTTTCAGGCTGACATTTCCCGAGAACGGTTTGTCATTAGTGATCTCCACCGTTCCCATGCCACGATTGAGTTGCGAAGCAAACGACGGTTCATCTTCAAAGATCGTCAAGATGCCGGGACGCTCAGTGGTGACCGCAACTCCTCGCCAGTCGACCAGCGATTTGTCATCCGTCGGGAAGACGACCAGTTCCAGCGGAATGGTCTTTCCCTGAAAGTCATGGACTGGGATCAAAATCGGATCAGGATCGGTCTGGGCCGTTCGGACCGGGACGTCAAATTCACCGACGGTATGGTCGTCCAGCCTGACCTGGATCGACGTGGGGGTGGCATCGGCAAAACGACTCGCCACGATCGAAACCCAGCGTTGCTGCGGACCGATTTTCAATTTGCGAGTCAGAATATAGAACCGGTCTGCCGTCCCGGTCGTCGGCCGGAATTGCGGATCACGAGCATAAGTTGCGTCGAGTGAATTGATCACCTTCAGCGACTTCGAGTCACCGGCAGAGATGTTCCAGCCCTGCAGTCCAGCAACGCGAGCAGTGACTCGAGACGAGACCTCCGTCGCCAAAATCGCCGGATCCAGTCGAATTTCAGGTTCGTAGTAATTCACAGCATCGCGAACATCGAAGGGGTCGGCTTCGGGAGGGCGATCCGAATGAGCCATGTCGGCTCGCATGAGTAGTCGACGTTGCTCGGGCGGAAGGGTCGGAAGCGGCAACCAGCCGGTATCGCCGACAAATTGCGAGCCCTGCAGATTCGGTTGTGGTCCCATCACCTGACCATTTCCGACAGAAAATGACAATCGAGCAAAACCGCCAGACCCGGCAGTTCGATCAAGACCATATTGAGTCCGCCAGGCGCGAGCCGCTTCGGGCCATTCGAATGTCAGATCGCACGAGGCTTGAACGCCAAACCCCCAGCCAAACTCTTGTGTCGCTGACTGCAAGGGTCCACGCTGCACATTCTGATTGGTCCGCCAGTTCCAGCCAGATCCAAATACCGATTGCCGTTTAACATCGACAGGCAAGAAGTTCGACATCGGCACATCCGTCGCTGCATGGAAACGCCAGGCTCGGATGGTTCGATAGCGAATCCAGACGGGATCGAGGCTCCACGCCGGTTGCAAAAACTGCAGCCATTGTTCGGGACGATTGCGATCCCCATGATGCCGGGCTACGAAACGTTCGAGCGACGTCGTCCAGCGACTTCCATCAGCCGTCTCCACCTGCATCAAGCGTGACTTGAGTTGAGGAGTCAGGACGGCCAGTTGTTCATAGTAACTGGTCCAGGGATCCAGTTTCGGAAAGTGAATTTCTGCCAGATCGGCAAACGACAGCTCTTTGACTCCGTCGGTCGTCAGCAGTGTGATTCCACCGTCCGACCAGCGGAGTGTGCGAAACGGTTGCAGGCCTCCACTACGCAGCCAGACAGTTCCGGGGCGATATTCTTCTGAGGCAGATCGCTGCCAGACGACGCGGCGCAACCATTCGACGCCAACCCGGATTTCGCCCAACTGCGGATCGTCGGGGGGCTGAAGGTCGACAAGTGGTCGAACCGTCAGGTGTGCGGGCAACGATTCATAGGGGCTGCCCGAACCCGCATGGTACGACTTCACCTCACCAGCAATCCGATCGCCCCCCTGGAACTCGACATACATCGGGGCATCAATGGCTGCGGACTGTTGCCGATCAATGATCCAGCGGACCGGATTGTTCGCATCGAACAGCAGCTTTCCCTGGATCTTCGCCAGGGATGCCGGTTCAAACCATTCGCGGACCTCAACTTCTTCGACTCGCGCACCGTCGCTGAAGAGCGCGGCATAACGTTCGGCCGCGAAGATTGGAGTCGACGCCATCAACATCAGTCCAAGCAACAGCGCCATCGCCGATTTCGAGCGGACATCCCCGTACCACAGCCTCCTGGGCCACTGTACGGCTGCCCTAAGCCGTGCAGTGCTCTTCGCAAACGGCTGCCACGCGCACGGCGTAACTGACGATGCTCGTCCTGCGGAATTCAGCGTATCTGTCAAAGCCCGGAACATGCGTGACATCACTTGGTATCGGCTCCACTTGCGACCGGCAATTTTCCTGCGGGCCGCAGGTTTTTTCCTGTCCGTTTCTGTAACGAATCCCCCAGATCTTCACGAGCGATCTCGGCCAATGCCACCAATCGAGCCACAATTTCAGGATGTTGAGCCGAAAGGTCGGTTGATTCTCCGACATCCGAGTCGAGGTCAAACAGCGCGAGTTCCGTTCGCGACTGCGTCAACTTGCCCGGCATTCCATCCGCTCCGGGGGTTTCGACATGCACATAGGGATGCGGAAAATGAAGCTTCCATTTGCCACTGCGAATGGCGTGCAGGCCATCTCCCCAATAGTACCAGTAGGAATCGTGCGGAGTCTTCTGATCTTTGTCGCCAAGGACGAGGGGACCGATATCGAGCCCATCGATTTTGTGTTTCGATGCGGGATGATTCTCCGCAGTGACTCCTGCAAAGCTGGCCAACGTCGGCAGCACATCAATGGTGGAGGCGAGTTCTCCTGTTTCGGTTCCGGCGGGAATCTTACCGGGCCATCGCATGATGCAGGGAACGCGCACGCCCCCTTCCCACGCGGTCCCTTTCCCTTCCCGCAGCGGTTTGGCCACGCCCCCATGAGGACCGTATGACAACCATGGTCCATTGTCTGACGTGAAAATGACCAGCGTCTTCTGATCCAGATTCAGGCGTTTGAGAGTTGCGAGAACCTGTCCTACGGACCAGTCAATTTCGCGAATCACATCACCATAGATCCCGCGTTCTGACTTTCCTGCGTGCTTGTTGGAAACAAATAGCGGAACGTGAGGCATCGCATGTGGCAAATACAGGAAGAACGGTTGATCGCGATGGCGTTCGATGAAATTGACTGCCCGCTCGGTGTATTCGGTCGTCAGTCGAGACTGATCAGGATTCAGCTCGATCGTTTTCTCACCGTCGACAAGCGGCAGGTCCGGGAATTTGGCGGTCGGGTGCCTGGGCCACATGTCGTTTGAGTAGGGCAATCCAAAATACTCACCAAAGCCATGCCGAGTCGGCAGAAATTGTGGGTGATGCCCCAGATGCCACTTACCAAAAATGGCCGAAGCATAGCCTCGCGATTTCACGACTTCGGCGATCGTTTGTTCGCTGTCGTTGATCCCGTGATTGTTGGCGGGACCCAAGGCCCCCTGAATGCCAACCCGGTTCGGATAGCAGCCGGTCAACAAGGCCGTTCGCGATGCTGAACAGACCGCTTGAGCGACGTAGAAACTCGTGAATTTCTTCCCTTCCGCCGCCATCTGGTCCAGATGCGGCGTGTCGGAGTATGGCGAACCGTAACAGTGCAGATCACCGTAGCCAAGATCATCGGCGAAAATCACGACGAAGTTGGGCGGGGTCTCAGCCAGCACTGAAGCGGGGGTGACTGCCAGAGACATCGCGGAAAGGACGGCACACATCAGCCGTAGCATCATCACGGGGAAGCAGATCTTCACGCCTGAATACATGTTGTGCATATTTCAAAGCCCTTACGCGGGGATCAGTTGCAGAGTCTGCCACAGGCTGGGATCAGTCGACGCCGGGAACTCCCGTCCAACGACCAGCGACTGCTCGCCAAATTCGGTATCGCGGAGTTCGTAATGGAATCCGAGTAACGGCGAGTTGGCTGGATCAAACCCGATGAAAACCGCAGCCGGAAACCAGGCTTCCAGCAGATAGCCGTCGGATCGGATCTCGGACTGAAGCTGGATGCCAGACAGGTCGACCGGAGTCGTTTCTTCGCGGGCACGGTTGATCGTGATTTGCTCGACACTCGGCTCGGCCGATTTGCGTCCAGCACCCAGGGGTCTCAAATAGAACTGATGACAGAATCGAGTTGCCCGGTGAACACCTTGAGTGTTGCGGGTATCGATCCAGATCGTCAGCCCATCGGGAACCATCAATAGTCCCGAGGGTTGGGCAGGTTTCGTGGATCGACCGCGAACTTCGACGCTGATACCGAAGCCTGACTGGCTCCATGCCAGGCGGATGTCAGCGAAGTCCTTCTTTCCGTCAAGTTCCGCGAGCGATGGAATTCGGCAGTCGACCGGCAAATTCAGCAGTCGCCCCGTGCGATGCGGCAGACGCGGTTGTTCGATCACTGGGATTTTCCAGCGAAAAAGAAACCCCGGTGAAACAAGTTGACTCATACACTCTCGCCTTCGGTTTGACGCAACGAATCGCGTGGCCCATATTTTCGTGACGTTATGGTAACCTGATTCCCAGTTGCGGCACCATCAACCAGAAGGTGGCGAGTGTTGCCAGAACAACGCCAGCGAGATTCATGATCAGTCCGTAACCCGCCATTTGCCCCATGCGGATTCGTCCCGTGCCGAAGACAATCGCATTGGGAGGCGTGCCGATCGGCAGCATGAACGCACAACTGGCCGAGATCGTAGCGGGGATCATCAGCAAGCGAGGATCAATCTTCAAAGCGACACTCGCTGCAGCGATGATCGGCAACAAGGCATTAACCGTCGCGACGTTGGATGTGAACTCGGTCAGAAACGTCAGCAGCAGACAGACCAGGATGACCAGTAGCCAAACGGATTGACCACTGGCGATTTGCGAAAAAATGTGACCAACCCAAACCGACAGCTTCGTCGATTCGAAGGCACCTGCAATTGCAAATCCGCCGCCGAACAACAGCAGAATATCCCAGGGAAGTCTCGAGGCTGTCTCCCAATCCATCAAGAACTGCTGGCGGCCGTTGGGCGTTTTTTCGACTGGAATGAAAAACATCACGGTGGCGATTGTCATACCAACGGTAGCATCACTGACGAATTCCAGGGCTTTTTCCTTGTCAATTCCCCAATGCTCCAACCACATGGCAGTCAGGTGGTTCCAGCCTGGGATCAGCACCGGTTCGCCCAGTCGAAAATCAGTGCGAAAGATCCAGAGCAGGGCTGTCGTGATAAACAGCAACAACATACACCATTCGCCACGATGCATGGGTCCCAGTTCACGAACTCGCTTCAAAAAGAAATTGCGGTCCAGTCCATCAAATCCCACCGGAGTCCCCAGTCCCCAGACCAGCAACTGCCACGTGAACAGCAGGAACACAAACGCGAAGGGAGTCCAGGTCAGGATCCATTGGCCTGCGGAAATGACCGGTTCGTTGGGGAACTGCCGAATCCAGATGTTGATGTAGGCGATATTTGTTGGCGTACCAACCAGAGTTGCCATCCCGCCGATGCTGGCGGCGTAGGCAATGCCGAGCGTGAGAGCCACCGAGAAGTGGTTGAAGGCGGGATCTTTCGGCACGGTCATCGCGCCGGTTTGATCACCATCGGACGACAGGTTGAGACGTTCCAGAGTCGCCAGCAAAGCGCTGGCAATGGGAAGCATCAGCAGCGTGGTCGCTGTATTGCTGATCCACATCGACAAGCAAAAAGTCGCGAGCAGGAACCCGAACACGATGCGTTTGGGGCTGGTCCCCACGGCCGCAACGGTCAGAAGGGCGATACGCTTGTGCAGACCCCAGCGTTCAATCCCCAGGGCGATGATGAATCCACCAAGGTATAGGAAAGAACTGTCACCCAGATACGACTGGCTGACGATCTTGGCAGACTGAATCCCCAGAAGAGGAAACAGGGCCAATGGCAACAGGCTGGTGATTGCGACCGGAAAGGCTTGAGTGACCCACCAGACAGCCATCAGGGCGACTACAGCCGCCAATCGATGGCCTGATGGATCCAGACCGGTTGGCGTTGGGAGCGAATAGACCAGCAGGCCAATGACAGGCCCAAGCCAACGACCCGCAGATGCGACACTTTCAGAAGCGGGATCGTCCTCGGACGTCGGACTGTTCGTCATTTGATATCCAGCAATGCAGCGGCCTCTTTGAGATTGGCCTCATAATTCTGTTCGTACCAGTTTTCCTGCGTCAGGTCAGAACCGATGAGTCGCGGCAAGTGATCTCGCACCACTTCCAGCAACTTCTGTTTGCCAGGCTTTTGAGCCGCTTCGATTCTGAGCGTCGGAAGGTATTCCTGATACAGCTTGTTACCACGTTTCTTGATACTTTGAAAATCAGTCGACTTCGCTTCTCGATTCGCGCGAATGTCGTCCAGCAGCAGTTTCAGGCTGTTGTATCGCTGAACGTCGACCGCATTCCCCTTCGGCCAGTACTTCCAGCCAGCGACCAGCATCGCCACGAAAACAATCGCAATTCCTGTGATGCCGAACGGTCCCTTGAGAATACCCGAAAAGGACCAGTCGGACGAGGAACTCGGACGGTAAGCAGGTCGAGGTGGATAGACCATCGGTCGCTGCGGCTGGGAAACCGTTCCCGGCGTGACCCCTGGTGCTACCGAGGCCGGGGGAGCTGCCGCAGGGGGGGGGGTTGCAGCGTTTGCAACGACGGGCTTCGTAGCCTCGATCGTCGGAGCCGCCGGTACAGGGACACTGGGAGCCGCCCCCTGATTGGGAAGTACGGAGACCAGGCGTCCAATCGACGCCACACGCCGCCATTTCCCGCCTGTCCCGAGCTTCAATTCGTCATCCGAAAACAATCGCCCCTGTTCGGCCAAGGCCAAAAGGACCTGAAATCCGATCGGGCCGACATCATGGCCCTTGAACTTGCAGTACCAGTCGTCATTCCCCTGAGAAGGATGATGTTCCACGTCCGCGACGGCAGTCGCGCTGGCAGTTTTCGAGGAAGCAGCCGGTGCAGCCCCCAGTTCCCGAACTGTTCCAACGGAAACCCATTTCGTAGAGCTTTCGGCACGAACTTCATCCGTCGAACTCACGGACCCGGCACGGACAAGATCCTGCAGTTCACTCAACGGAATGGGGCCGAAATCCTGTCCGAACATCCGGTAAAACCACTGTTCTGCCATGCCAGCCCCCACCAGGTTGCATCAAAGTGTTCGCGTCTGCTTCACAGGCATTATGACTCTGCTCAATTCTCATTCAGTGCTGGTGATGATACAAGAAAATTCCACCGATTCGACAGTCCAAACGATTGCCACGGTATTCGGCGATGGGAGCGCGACTTGCATCGAATCACTGACACATCAAGCTCCCCCGATCTTAAAATCGGCTTCCAACGGAACTCCGACCCCGGTGAGGTGAGGTGAGGTGTGAGGCGTCAGCCGGCTAGCCAGAACTAGGAATTTGGTACGGTCCCTTCGATCAGACGCCGCAGCAGAGAAACCTCGATTTTACCACGGAATCGAATTCTGCCGTCGAACGCCACGACCGGAACGCACGTTCCGAATTTCTCGACCAGTGCTGGATCCGTATCGATGTCGGTGAGATTTGGCTCTGGCAGCCAGCGACTGTGGCGTCTCAGAGTTTCTGCAGCTTCGTCACACAAGTGGCAACCCTGACGGGTGTAAAGCACCAGGGAGTGAAATCGCTTGCCTGGGCGAGAGGGACGCCATGTTCGCGTCAACTCTTGGAGTTCGGATCGAGCGAGGAATCGAGCTCCCACCACGACACCAATGAATCCGACGGACCACCAGAGCCAATCATTCTGGTACCAGGATCTCACCATGTTCGGGATGCCGAACGTCGCCTCAATCGTCCGAGCCAGAACGAGAAGCAGCCCGAACCCGAAAATCAGAGTCCCAAAAATCGACAGGCGTTCGTTCGTGGACGCCAGCGTAGAATCGTTACGGTCGTTCATATTTCGCCAATTTGAAAGGACGAGATCGTAATCTACGTCATTCCGACTAAACCAGAGACTGGAAACGCGGTGATTCGGCTGGTAGCTTACGTAATCATATTACAGCCTGACCAGTGGGACTCGTTACGAATTTGAATTCGCACGTCTGGTGAGCGAGTTCCTTTGGTCTATGCAGGGAAGCATCGGTTCACAGAGACAATTGTTCGTGTCGCGTTTCCACAGGGTCGTGGAAATTCACTCACAGAGTCTCGGCAGGCACAACCTCGATGTCCACCAAGTTAAATGTCGAGACCTTCGTTGCAGTGCTCAAGAAGAGCAGTCTGATAGAAGCGGACCGTCTGCAGCGGCTGGTCGCGGAATACACTCAGGCTGGCGGAAGCCCCGACGATTCCCCCAAACTTGCCGAATTCCTGGTGACCAATGGTGCGGTGACTCGCTGGCAGGCGGACAAGCTCCTGCAGGGCAAACATAAAGGTTACTTCCTGGGGAAGTACCGCCTGCTGTCGCTACTCGGAAAAGGGGGGATGAGTTCCGTCTACCTCGCCGAGCACGTCCTGATGCGCCGTCGCTGTGCACTCAAGGTCCTGCCGACGAAGCGAGTCAACGATTCTTCGTACCTGGCGCGATTTCACCGCGAAGCTCAAGCCGTCGCGTCACTCGATCACCCCAATATCGTTCGTGCGTATGACGTCGATCATCAGGTCGACCGCGACAACGAAATCCATTTCCTGGTGATGGAGTACGTCGAAGGGTACAGCCTGCAGGAACTGGTACAAAAGCAGGGTGTCTGTCCGTTTCTTGATGCGGCAGAATATACGCGGCAGGCAGCACTCGGGCTGCACAATGCTCACGAAGCGGGGATGGTCCATCGCGACGTCAAGCCGGGTAATCTGCTGGTTGACCCCAATGGCGTTGTGAAAGTTCTGGACCTTGGTCTGGCGCGATTCTTCACGGGTGATGAAGATGAAGACGCCCTGACGATCCGCCATGACGAAAAGGTTCTGGGGACTGCCGATTATCTGGCGCCAGAACAGGCCCTCGACAGCCATACCGTTGATGCCCGTGCCGACATCTACAGCCTGGGCTGTACCATGTACTTTCTGTTGACGGGACGTCCGCCCTATACCGAAGGGACATTGGCTCAGCGGTTAATGGCTCATCAGACCAAAGCCCCCCCGACAATCGAATCGTTGCGGCCGGAAACCCCCACGACGCTGGCGGCGATCGTCCGTCGCATGATGGCAAAGAAGCCTGAAGAGCGATATCAGACCGCCAAAGATGCGGCCGATGCCCTGTACGGGTGGGTTGATGCGAATGCGGCTCCCGATTGGCGTAGTTCTCATTCGGGGATTTATGGATCGCGATCAACAGAAGTCTCCAGTAATACGATTCCGGTGGCGCGCCCAGTCGTCGCAATGCCGGTTGCGGCACCCGTTGCTCCTCAGCAGTTTGCTCCACCTTCAGATCCAACTCCTGCTCCAGCGCCTGAAACACAGGTGGAAACCGAGTTGACGAGTTTCTTCGCGGCACTCTCGGACTCGCAGAGTGTTCGGACAGGTCCGACCTCCTCGCCAAAGCAACCTGCTCCGGTGATTCCCAAGCAGATGCCGCCTCAGTCAACGGTCCTGACGGCCACAGCCCCGCCGCATTTGAACCCCAAATCCAGTATGAAACTGAAGGCGGTTCTGCCACCTGCGGAACCGGCCCCTGTCGACGGCGGCATGCCGACATTTCCAGATTTCAGTGCTGTTCCTGCGGCACCCCGACCTGCCCCGAGAAAACCAGCGCCAGCTCCTGCGAAAACGTCAACGCAAATCCCTGTTCCGAAGCTCCCCAAATCGTTCAAGCTCCCTTTGCCGGTCCCGGTGATGGCTGGAATTGGTGGCGGAGTCGTGGTGGTGCTGCTCATCGGCATGTACGCGATGGGCTTCTTCGGCGGTGGGACGCCTCGGAAGATCGAACTCGTCAATCAACCAGCCTGGGCATCCGACAAGCGTGAAGTCACGGTCGGAGAACAAGGTGAATTCAAGACGATCGTTGAGGCCTTGAAAGCGGTCCGTCGCAGGTTCGAACCGAACCAGTCCGGGACCGATGTGATGGTGATCAAGATCCTTGCCGGGACCTATAAGGAAAACATTTCCATAGATGGGTCGCCGCAACAACGCACGAAATCCAAAAACAAGAAGGCAGACAAGGCAGTCGACCCGGATTGGCCGCAGGGAATCAAACTGGTTGCCAGCGGGGACGTCATCCTGGAGGCCCCTCAAGACACCCCTGCGATTCGCCTGAAAAACATTTCGCGATTCACTGTCGAAGGAATTTCGATCAACGCCACCGGTAAGGGAGTCGGGGTCGAATTGATCGGGGACATGACAGAAACCCGACTCAGTGGCATGAAGATCACGGGGTTCAGTCAGACAGGTGTCTCATGCCTGGGGGCGCGCGGTGCGTCGTTCGTCAATACACAATTCATCCTTGAAAAGCTGACACTCGAACCCGCTTCCGGTTCGACGAGTGCTGTGGGGATTCGCTTACAACGCAATGAAGAGGGGGATCCCAGCGATGCCATGATTCGAGGTTGCCGATTGTTTGGTCCTCTGGCCTCGGGAATCATTCTTTCGGGAGCGGGCCCGTATCGAATTACGATTTCCGAAAATCTGTTCACCAAGGTGCAAGAGGGGATTCGGTTGGAGGGGGCCGTTCAGTGGAAAGACGTTGTGATCTTGAATAACACGTTCCATGAGGGACGCAGTGGTATCGTCTTCACGAACATGCCCGCCGAAAACTCGATGGGACTCGCCTTCCGCAGAAACCTGTTCACAAAAATGACAGCGGCCGAAGGGATCGTCATGGCGGGCTATGATCAGGGACGTCTCGGCACAATTTTGGTACAGGATCGGCCGGGATGGGAGCTGAACTACTCGGATCGTGCCAAACCAGCAGCCCCTCAGGCAGGCGAAATCGTTCCACTCTGCGAAACTAACGGAAAGCAGGGCGAACAGGGATTTGCGTTTGCGTCGACGGACGCGAAGAATCCAAAGTTCCTCGCGCCGACAGAAAAAAGCGTACAACGTGCTGTTCCCGGTCCGCGAGAAGGTGAGAAAGAGTGGATCGGCGCCGTCGGTCCCTGATCATCGAGATCGGAACCGACGTGGCCTTCGGCTGGTCGCTCATTTCAGTCGTGGAACAGCGATGACTTGTGGGGCCGTATCAAATGTCCAAACCTGGATTGGCGGTGCTTTGGGATCATTGCCGAGCAGTTGTTCGGTGTGCGTCGTCAAAACCTTGGGAAGCTTAGCCAATTCCTCATCGGTCACCTGCTTGGGATCCCTGACTGTGGAACCGAGCAACTGCATATCTGGCACAAGTGTTGGACTGTAGTACTGAGAAATCAGTCGGATTCGCGGATCGTCCGGTGAATCAAATCCGCCAATTGTCACGATCGACTGAAACTTGTCGTGGTAGGTGTATGCTTCGCGCAGAATGGCGTCGCCTCCTCCCTGACTTCGCGTCCCTTTGTTCCGCAGAAATGCGGTGAGTTGTTCGGCGTCCTCACCGGCTCTGACGATATTAAAGTTGACCGCTGTTCGCAGATTCAGATCGAACTGGTTCTCACGGCCTCGGAATGAACTATTGCCGAGGGGTGTGGCCGACTTACCCGTGAACGAGGCGACGCGAACGGTGTACTTATGGGGATTCTTCACGAGTGGATAGGGGATACCCGTATTGAGGTACTTGGTGTCCTTGTCGACGATTTTCTGGACTACGTCTTCCGGCTTGCGCATCGGATTGATCGTCAGGAACGCACCAGTGAGTGGACCACGAGTGGCGGCATCCGGACGCAGGATCGCACCACTCTTGGCATTCTTCAGGAACTCGGGGCGAAATTTCTTGATAAAGGTCAATGTCTTCTGTCCGGTGGGGTCTTCAATCGATTCGTAGTTCCCCGCGAGTACACAAATCATGTCTCGTTGAGCGGCGTAGACACGATGATCTTCGCGTCCCAGTCGATTGCGTGTCTCAATCTCCCCTTTGACAGCATCCTGTGAAAACGTATACGCGGGGATCCCCTTATCTCGCAATTCAAAGACCAATTCGATGGCTGCCTGTTCCGCAGTCATCCCTTCGCTCTTCTGATCTTCAGGAACATTGCGGAAGCTGGTGACCATGATCATCCACGGTCCATGCTTGGGAGACAGTTGATACTGCTTTCCCCGTACATTTTCGATGGCATGTGCAGTACCCATGACTTGCAGAAGGGCTGCAGTAACAAATCCAATGGCGAGCAGGTTCAGGGTTCGCACGATCGACTCCATCCTTGGGTGGCGAACGAAATCCAGTGCCAGGGCAGTCCTCGTGGCATATGCCAACTCGGGAATCTGTCACCAGCAACACAATTAATCAGCAGTCGAAATGGTCTCTGCCAATCCCGGCAACGGAAGGCCACTGCCACAGATTGCAAAAACACAGATTGTAAAAAACAGAAATGATCCGGGAGATTCGCTCAAGATTGGACTCGGTCCAACCGGGCGGGAAATTAGCAGTGTCGGCGAAACGTGTCCAGAGTTTGTTTTATTTGAGGCGCGGCACGCCGCGTGCAACGATGGGAATGCGATCTGATCATTGCAATCGGGTTCACCAGAAAGGACGGGCGATGGAATATCTCCCGGCCGTTCAAACAGGGTGGAATTGCTGTTCGAATCACGAGTGACGCTGGATTTCTGGCGTCCAATGAATCGCCGCTAACGCCAAGATGGCCGGAGACGATTCATTGTAAAATGTGCCGTCGCAAGGCGGCGGAATTGGAATTTCTACAAAGGCACGGAGGCCGAATTCATGCAGCGGTTCGCACCACGCTCGCAATTCCCTGCGATTCAACACTCCTTTTCTCTCCAAAACACCGGTTCCAGCCATGATGGCTTTTTCTGGTGGACACAGATTGTTGCTCTGGCGGCTCTCCTGTTGATTCCCGGACTCTCGTCCGCTCAATCTGACAACGTACTCCTCGACTTCACCGCGTCATGGTGTGGTCCCTGCCAGCAGATGAGCTCCATCGTTTCACGACTGGAACGCCAAGGCCTGCCGATTCGTAAAGTCGACGTTGATCAGGAACCTCAACTGGCCGCCAAATATGGGGTGAAATCAATCCCCTGTTTTGTACTCGTCGCAGACGGAAAAGAACTGGACCGGGCCAACGGGCTGACAACCGAACAGCAATTGCGCAGCATGATGAATCGGCTGCCAAAGTCGGCACCAGTTGCCAAGGATTCGCCTCGCAATTCGAATGGCCCGGACTTGGGGCAGGCGATTCCGATTACCCCCCCCGCCAAACCCGACCGGGGTGGCTCACGCTCTCCGGAATTTGGCCCAGGCGCCCCGGAAGTATTTCGAGGCCAGCCCCCTGAAGGAAACCCGCTTCGATCCAGCGTACGACTTCGCGTGAAGGATGGGAACTCGATCAATTATGGTTCCGCAACGATCATTGACAGCGAGCCAGGTCGGGCGATTCTGGTGAGTTGCGGTCACATCTTCCGAAATCTCTCTAAGAACGCCGTCATCGAAGTCGATGTCTACACAAATATCAAATCGGCCAAGCCCGACATGATTCCGGGGACCGTGATCCTGACCGACATGACGGCGGATGTTGGCCTGGTCAGCATCAGCTATCCTCAACGGCTGCCGAGCATCCGCCTGTCCAATCTTCCACTGACGAAGAGCGAAAAGCTTTTCAGCATTGGCTGCAGTGGCGGCGATAATCCCTCGCGTGAAGACGTTCAATTGACGGCCATCAACAAGTACGATGGACCGGACAATCTGGAGTGTTCAGGGCGACCACAAAAAGGTCGATCCGGGGGTGGATTGTTCCGGGACGATGAACTGGTCGGCATCTGCATCGCCGCACACCCGAAGGACGTTCGGGGGATTTACGCCGGTCTGCAACCGATCATCAAACTGCTCGACAAGGCAGGACTGGGACACATTGTTCCACGAACCCCCACATCATCAACGCCAAAAGAGATCGACGAAATTGCGGTCAACGATCCCCCAGCCGACAACTCAAAGATGCCAGATTCTGAAATTGGCAAGATTGCTACGACGGATGACGACATTTCAAAGCTGCTGGAACGGGAATTGAATTTTGGTCCCGAGGGGGTCGACGAATTCGCGGGTGCTGAAGTCATCTGCATCGTGCGGTCACGGACTCCTGGGAAGCCAAGTCGAGTTGTAATCGTGAACCGGGCGAGTGAACGATTCGTTGCGGATCTGCTGCATGAATCGGGCGCACCGGGGCGTGCCAGCGAAACCGGGGTGGCGAAATCGAATCGGACTCCTGGCGAGTCTGGCACAATTGAAACGTCGCTCGAAACGCAGCCGTTTCGTCGCGTTCGCCCCCAGTAATGAGTTGGCGCGAAAACGAATCGACTGCTGACTTCCCGGAATGACCAATCATTCCCATAATGCGATGCGATCGATTGAATCATCGACGGCACGTGACCTGACTGCAATTGGAAGGAGCCAAGAACAATGACAGTATTCAAAGACAATTCAGAATCCATCGGACGAACACCGCTGGTGAAAATCAACCGTCTGACGCAAGGCTTGAACGCGACGGTTTACGCAAAGATTGAAGGTCGAAATCCCGCATACAGTGTCAAATGCCGAATCGGAGCGGCGATGATCTGGGATGCGGAGACGACCGGAAAACTGAAACCCGGCATGCATGTCGTCGAACCGACGAGTGGCAATACGGGAATTGCGCTCGCGTTTGTTTGTGCCGCACGCGGTTACCAGTTAACGCTGACCATGCCCGAAACAATGTCAATCGAACGTCGATTGATGCTGAAGGGATTTGGAGCCAACCTGATCCTGACTCCCGGTGCTGAAGGGATGAAGGGGGCCATTGCCAAGGCCGAAGAACTGTCGACTCAGCCAGGCTACTACATGCCTCAACAGTTCAAGAACCCAGCCAATCCGGCGATTCACTTCAAGACGACGGGACCGGAAATTTTCACGGACACCGACGGCAAAGTGGATATCTTCGTGGCCGGTGTCGGAACAGGGGGAACCATCACAGGCGTCACACGCTACCTGAAGCAGGAAAAGAAGCTTCCGATCAAGTCCATCGCCGTCGAACCCGCCGCCAGCCCTGTCCTGTCGGGTGGCGCAGCCGGAAAACACAAGATTCAGGGAATCGGTGCTGGCTTTGTTCCAGACATTCTGGATCGCAGCCTGGTCGACGAAATCGTTCAAGTGACGGACGACGAGGCCTTCGCAATGGCCAAGCGACTGATGAAGGAAGAAGGAATCACGTGCGGCATCAGTTGTGGTGCTGCGATGGCTGCCGCACTCAAGGTTGCCGCGCGACCTGAATCGGCAGGAAAGACGATCGTCACGATCCTGCCGGACAGCGGGGAACGTTACTTGTCGACGCTGCTGTTCGAAGACCTCCGCAGTTGATCATGATCTTGATGGATCATGGAAGGAAAGGATTCCTGAAATGCAATTCCGCCGTTTTGTGATCGGTCTGTCATTGCTTGGTACCGTCGGGATCGGGCTGTCGATCCTGCGAGCGAACGAAGAGCCTGCAGCTGTTCCAGCGCAGGCTGCTGGCCCGGATCAGGTGGCTCAACTCGTCCAGCGGATCGAGAAGCTGGAGGCTCGGATCAAGGCCCTGGAAACCAGCAGCGAACGTGCGACCCGGCAGGTCAATAACCTGTACGTGCCGAGTCCACAGTTTGTGCCGATGCCAGTACCAGACGATGGTCCCGTTGAAGTCGTACGCCCCAAAGCACGGTTTCTGTTGCTCAACGGCTCAAAGTGAACGCCGTCTGATTCTGGGGCTTTCCAGAAAAACGTCCGTTGGGCCAGGAATCAGTCGCATAACAAAGTGTTTCCTGAAGGCTCTTTGGGCGGCGAACACAGCAACCCAAAAAAGTGCGAAGGCCCAAGCGTTTCTGGCATCCCTTCAGGATGCGTTTTTGAGAGGTAGACCTGTTCCGGGGGTTTCCGCTTCACTGCAACCACCGGCAACCCCCGGCTACTTTCTTTGATCGCTTCGCGATCATAAAACCCCTCGCTACAGTCCCTGCCAGCCTGCCGCAGCCGACTTCGGAAAATGGCAATTACGGGACGTCGAATTCGAGGCTGAGGCGGTGACACAGCAAACGCGACGTGAGGCATTCCAGACGTCGAAGGCGTCACAGATCGTAGCCGGGGGTAAAAGCGATGCGGCGACCCCCGGATCGAAGAACGCGATCACACAAAGCATCCTGAAGGGATGCCAGATCGCGTCAACGCAAGTACTTCGAACAGTAGAGGAAATAGGCGTCGCCGTCGCCGCTCCACTCATGGAAACCCCATTTTTAGCCTGCAAAAATGCTTCACAGCGTTGCCGAAGGGGCCGGGTTGGGCGAACCGCTGGCCCCTTGGGCCGAAAGCCGGTAGAGAACTTAACCGTTGTTCTGTCCTTAGACGTGGTAAGTTCAATCGCCCCAACCCTGACCACCCAGAATCAACACCAAAATCAGGGCTTGTTCGGCACTTCCATTCCCTGCGACCATAGTCCATGGGATGCCAATTTGTGTACAATTTTCATTAGCCTGTCACAAATGCCTGCTTCCAATGGGACATGCGATACCGCAGATCGATCTCTTAAGGACCCTGCTCATGTTCAGAAGCTGTGTGATCGTAATCGGTATCGTTTGCTCGCTATCAATTTCCAGAAGTGACATCTACGCCGAAAACTGGCCTGCCTGGCGCGGCCCCACTGCAGATGGACAATCGCGTGAAACCGATCTGCCACTGACTTGGTCACCGACCGAAAATATCCGCTGGAAGGTGCCTCTGCCCGGTCCCGGGAATTCTACGCCGGTGATCTGGGAAGACCGTATTTTTCTGACTCAGGCGACTGACAAAGGCAAGCAACGATCGCTCCTTTGCCTGGATCGTCAGGATGGCAAGTTGCTCTGGCAGAAGTCGATTGAATTCACCGCCGCAGAACCGACACATAACACGAATCCTTA
>JBAWWJ010000031.1:0-45602 GCA_037146815.1 Planctomycetota bacterium | reverse complement strand
TTATGGTGGGCCGGCGCTCGAAGCGAGCTGGTCCCACCCTACATTGAAAAAGCCGATTGCCCTGCATGAGTGACGTGGATTAAAAAAAGCCCCTCGCTCCAGCAGTGTGAAGCAAGGGGCCGTAGATCGAAGAAGCTCAAATCACGCGGTTTTCATCGCCGCGCCGAGAATCTGACTGGTGCTGGGGCGCATGATCCGGGGATCAACTTGCTCGCCCTTCAGCAGTGTGGCTCGGATGTCTTTTCCCGAGATCGACACAGGCTTTTCGCCCTGATGACGTTCCGTCAAATCGACACGGCCCACAGAATCGTAGTAGGCGGCGAAGCCGACCTTCAGTGGCTTGATCTGCAGGTCGCCATTCAGCTTGTCGAAGATCTGGTGAGCATCGAAGTCACCCCAGATGTTCTCGCCGTTGGCATACGGTGCATCGGCATGTTTACGACCGATGATGATGTGCGTATACCCCATATTCTGACGGTAAATCGCGTGCATCACGGCTTCCTTCGGCCCGCCGTAGAACATCTTGATGTCCAAGCCAAGCAGAACAACCCGATCTGGTACCGATTCGTTGCGTGGTCCCCACAGCGACTGATCGCTGTCGCCATCACCCAACTGACGCTGGGCAATCAGGGCTTCGTACGTGGCCATGCGGATTTCCGCATTCACGTCATCTCCCTTGGTTTCACCAATCAGCGGATTCAAGACCGCCAGGGCGTTCTTGCCTTCGCGAACCAGGGTTTCCAGGCCGTAAACGAGGGCGTATTCATGAGCTCGGTGCAGTGGATTACGAGTCTGGAATGCGACGGCCGCATCGCAGCCCTTTTCGGCCAGCACTTTACGGACTTCACGTGGGGTCAGAACATACTTGCCAAACTTGGCGTTCTTCGGTTGTGGCAAGACCTTGATTTCACCACCGATCAGGTGGGAATTTGCCTTTTCCCCATCAATGACAATGTTCGCACCTGGATGGTCAATCCGATCCGTCAAATAAACGCTCTGAAGATACTTCAGCTTTGGCCAGGGATAGACATCGGTGATGTCGAGCGTCGCGGCGACTTCACCATCGGGTCCAACGAGCGCCACCTTCTGACCACTCTTCAGGGTCTTGGCAATCTCACCGGTGACAGGGAACGCCAGCGGAATCGTCCATGCGTACTTCTTACCGTCCTGAATCACGACGCTTTCGTCGAGCACTCGATGATAGGCCTCGCTGTTCATCGGCCCGGTCAGTGGGCTCAGCGTCCCGTCACCGAGACGGTAAACCGTCGACAGATCCGCAGCAGAAACGGGAACTTTCGGCAGAGTCGCAGCTTCAGCCTTGAATGCGGCAATGTCGTTGGCGCCGACCGTTCGGCAAACCGGTTCAGACAATCCACCATGTGGAGGAATCAAATCAGCCATTGCGTTCCTTGTACAAGAGTGTTTTCGACGGTCAGTAAAATCACTGTATCGGGACACAAACCAAGAAGAAGGCGATTCACCGCACAGGGCGATCTCCGGAACCTCTTATGATTGCGGCAGTTGTGTAATCTAAAGTGAAGGGCATCTCAGATTGGTTCGCGGCGAGGCGATCCTTTCCGAAGCCTGCGTTCGACAACCGACGCCCAAAGCCTCGCCACTTCTGTGACTTTGCCGGTTAATTCGGTTGTAGTGGCCCCCGAAGTTAGAGAAAGATCCACGAAACTGCAAGGTAAGCGACCATTGCCAGGATTTGTGGTGCTGTATTGGGGGTGAGAGCCGGGGTCGGGCCTGCGATATTTCGGTTTTGGCCGGGAGAAGGCGTGGTTATTAGAGACACTTTGTCCGGCCAAAATCGAAATGTCGCAGGCCCGACCCCCTAATTGTTACCCACTAACAAGTTCCGCCTGATCTCGACGAATCCGCCGATGGAAGTCGGATACAAAGCAACTGGCAAGGAATCTCTGGATTCTCCGCAGCCCATGAGGCGTTCGCCACGCCTGCGGGGAGAAGAATCGTTGATCCTCGCTGCAAAACTCTTGGCGTTCCTGTGGCAGTCAATATCGCCACGCCGTCCAGTACCATCCAGATCGACATTTCCCCCGTATAGGGCTGGCGCCAGGGGCCCCGAATATGGAATCTGTCCAACTCGAAAACCGAAGTCTTCAGAAGCGATTCCCCATCAGCACCTGAGCCTGTTTTAATTGGTACCGGAACCACCGGATTCACCGGGGTTTGTGGCCAAGCCAGGCAACGCATGGCCAGATCGAGATGGAGCGCACGCGGCCGGCCATCCAGACCAAGTCGATTCCAGTCAAACAATCGGAACGTTGCATCGCTCGGCTGCTGGACTTCGGCGAATACAACGCCTCCTCCAGCTGCATGGATCGTCCCTGCCGGAAGCGAAATACAGTCACCAACCTTGGGGGTAAACGAGTGCAGGCAGTCCGCAACCGTTCCCAGCTTCAAATGCTCCAGGAATTCTTCTCGCGAAATCCCTGGCTTCAGCCCCGCATACACCCGCGATGTTGGCTCGGCATCGACAACCACCCATGCCTCCGTCTTTCCGGATGACTCGCCCAACAATTCCATTGCTCGTGCATCGTCGGGGTGTACCTGAACCGAGAGGAGTTCACGACAATCGAGCCACTTCACGAACAGTGGAAACGTTGTCCCTGAGACTTTACCGCCAGCCATTTCCGCGAAACGACGCTTCCAAAGGTCGGGAAGGAACTCACCTGCAAACGTACCGTCGGTCACAACACTGGGGCTTTGAGGCAGACCACAGATTTCCCATGCCTCACCCACGGGCGTGTTGGGCGAGAGTTCTTTGCCGAGGAGTCGGCCGAGGGCATCGCCTCCCCAGACCTGTGGTCGCAGGTAAGGCTCAAATTCCAGTGGCTCACATAATGGGGCCGATCGGTCTGCAGACGGGCTGTCGTTCGCCACCATCAGAAGCTCTTCCGTGTTCACGCCGGACATGGTAACGCCTCACCTGCGGTGAATTAATCTGAGTCAGACAGATTGATGATGCAAAAACAACAAGCAGCGCGACTGCGATGCGCGGCACGCCGCTGTGAATCAAACTGGATGACGCAAATCTATACACAACGAGGCTGGAGTTGTCTACCACTGAAAAGCTGTCATCTCGCAAAATCTCGAATGATGCAAGGTCAATCCGTTCAGGATGTCATTCGCCTGCGAGTGTTTGGTCGCAGCCGCCGATGGATTTCCGGCATCAGTCCCCAGGCGAGAGCCAGAACTTTGAGAGGGTGCAGAGTAGGAGTTGGCGTCCGCTGTTCCATCTGCAGGCGACAACTGCTGCATTCGGTCAGTCCGAGTTGATGATCATCACGACGCATCCGTTCGATCAACTCTCCGCCAATCACCAGTGATTCCTGGAAATTCTCTCGTGTGAGTCCAAAAGTTCCAGCGAATCCCGAGCACCCATTCTCTTCGTTTCGACCCGAGAATTTGGGTATCAGATTGCACAGATCCAAGAGTGGCGTTGTCGTTCCCAATGACTTCAGATGGCAAGGCGTATGGTATGTCGCCACCAATGGAAGCTCGGCGAAATCTGTCCGCAAATCGCCTTGTCGCCTGAGTCCCGCGAGAAATGCGCCCGCTTCAACAACACGGTCCGCGACGACTTGAGCGTCGGGATGCGGGACCAGTTTGGGGTATTCATATTTTAAACAGACCGCCGCCGCCGGTTCCGTTACGACAATAGGACTCCCCTCGCGCGCGAAGTCCGCCAAAATCCGCACATTATTTTCCGCGATCGGGCGAGCCGTATCCAGGTCCCCCATCGAGATCAATCCCATTCCCGACGGCAATTGGCGTGGCGGAACGTGGACCTTCTGACCGTGATGCTCAAGGATTCGTGCAAAGGCTGTGGCCAGTTCCGTATCGTGATAGTTCGCGAAGTGATCGACAAAATAAACGACAGGTTGACCGTTACGAATGTTAGCGGGTGCCGCAGTCCATTCGCGGCGAGCGGTCTTTAAGAAGGGGCGACGGGCAAACGGCGGCAGGCGACGCTCCGCAGCAACCCCCAGTGTCCGCTCCAGAACCCACCGCGCGGTCGCGTTGTTCAGCAAGGGATTCACCAGCCACGAAATTCGGCAAAGAAAATCGCCCCACGAATGGACTCGCGAGAGAAACCATTCTGACGTCATCGGGCCGTTCGTGGCGAGATGCTGAGCCTTCGCCTCGATCATCAAATGCGAAATGTCGACATGATTCGGGCAGTCGATTTCGCATTGCTTACAGTTGAAACAGCGCCCGGCGAGTTTTCGCATGTCTGTCGATGCCAGGGTATGAGTCGGGATGCGCCCGTCAAACACAGCCCGTACCGCATTGGCCTTGGCGCGGGGCGAATTTTCCTCGGCCGGTTCCGTTCGAAAGAAGGGACACATCCGCTGTTCCGGCTCCTGCGTCCGACAGGCGCCGCAGCCATGACAGGCCGTGGCCGCATCGCTCATCTCGGAAGGAGTCCACAGCAATTGAAGCTCATATAGTTGAGGCTGCGGCGTCACAACAGGCCGCAGATAATGGACGGTCAAATGAGGATCGTCGGTCAGCACTTTGCCGGGATTCAACAGGTTTTGCGGATCAAAAAGGTCTTTAACCTCCTGGAAAACTCGATAGAGTTCGCCATATTGAGAGCGCAGGAATGCCGTGCGGGAAAGCCCCAACCCGTGCTCGCCGCTGATCGATCCCCCCAGAGAAAGTGCCGCGTGATACAGATCACGTGCGAGGGCTTCCAGACGCGATGAATCGTGAGCCGTCGGCAATGGCAGAAATGGTCGGATGTGAAGCTGCCCGACGGCCGCGTGCGAGTACAACGAAGCTGTGACTTCGTGCCGCTGCAGGATCCGCCGCATTCGCACGATGAATTCTTCGAGAGCTTCCGGGGGAACGGAAATATCCTCCACCAGCGGAAGCGGACTGCTGGACTTCGCTCGCACACCATTCAGCAGCGGCACAACGCGATGCGGCAGCGACCAGAGAAACGCTAACTCTTCCGGAGTCCGGGCGACAAACGCGGTCGCCCCCGTATCCTTCAGGTCACCCAACCGCCTCGCCAGCGAAGTCAGTTTGCCCGCGACTTCGTTTTCGCTGAACCCGACATGCTCCACCAGCAGGGCTGCTTCTGCAGCGGCTGGCAACAAACGTTCGAAGCGTGAATCCGTTTCACGTGCCAGCGTCAACAGTCGTCGATCCAGCAGATCACAGGCACTGGGGCGATCCAGCGTGATATCGCCGACCGCTCGAACCGCACCTTCCAGCGTTGCAAACGATATCAGCATGGCACCACGATGCGCCGGCAGTGCAACCGTCTTGAGAGTCGCCGATGTGAACAGTGCCAAGGTTCCCTCAGACCCAACCAGTATTCGAGGGAGATTGAGCTCCGTGGGGGATAAGACCCCACGCAGAAAATACCCCGCTCGATTTCTGGGAAGGCCGGCCGGCTGCTTCTCTTGAATCAGAGTGGCGTGTTCTGTCAACAGGTGTACCAGTTGCCGAACAATGTCACGCCTGGTCGCTTGACCGTTGGTCAAATGCTCGGCCGCGACCATCGACTCCAATGACTCGTTCTCAGCCAGAAATGACGCTCCGCTGGCCAGAACAAGTTCCATGTTCACGACGTGATCACGCGTTGACCCAACCCGTAGCGAATGTGACCCCGCCGCATCCAGCGCGATCATGCTGCCGATCGTGGTTGTCGTCGAATTCGAGGGGTCAGGAGCAAAGCAACGACCGCTTTCGGCGAGAGCTCGATTCAATACGCTATAAACGACGCCTGGCTGCACACGTACGGTCTGATCGTTGATTTGCTCGATCGCGTTCATGTGACGGGAAAAATCGACAATAATCCCTTGTCCAAGCGATTCGCCGCCAACACTCGTTCCAGCTCCCCGAGCAATCAGCGGCAGTTGCTGTTCGGCAGCGTAGTTCACCAGCGTTACCAGATCTTCTTGGTCGCGTGGACAGGCAACCGCCAGCGGCGTCATCTGGTGCAGACTGCCGTCCGTCGCGTAAAGCGATGTCGAAACGGGATCACAGGCCAGTTCACCACGGAACAAACCAGCCAGATCTTCGACGAGTCTCGTCTGCCGGACATCCATAGCGAATTTGAAGAACTGAAGTGAGGACAATGAGTTGCACAGCCCGAAGGTTCCACAGACGAGTCTGCTTTGACACCGCAGGATGCGGGCATTCTAACGAGGGCTCGCCGATTGTTCTGCCTGCTTCAACCGAATTGATTCCTGGCGGTACCGTTCGTTGACTTCCAGATCGAATGCTCCGACCGATTCCATGTTGGCAATCCGTCGGTACTGGGCGTGGCAACGATAGCAGACCAGACGATCCCGCATGACGACATACAGAATCATATCGGCCAATGCGAAAACCATCAGAATTCCGAGCGACAGCTCCGGCTGCATGTACGCCATGGCGGTCGTACTGAGAATCACCCCCAGCGCGACGATGGCCACGCCCAGTCGTTGCGAGAAATCTTTCTGCCGCCAAAGATCATTGCAGCCGCAGACCAGACAACGCCTGGGTGTCTCACCGGTTCGGTCATCAGCGGCAATCGGCCGAGTCCACTGACAACTGGAACACTTCACCTGAGGTGTCTCTGCAGTGACTTCATCACGGGCAATCGTCAGGCACTTGGGACAGTCAAAGTTAATTTGCATAAATCTCGAATGTCATCAAAAGGAATCACAGGAATACGAAATCGGGCAGCTAAAAGGGAATTTTCAGCTCGCTGTACAGCAGCGCCGCGGACATTTCACCGATAAACGTCAGAATCACACCCGCAAACAGAACGCCTGTCGCAGCTTGAGTGTTGCGGTATCGTAAAATCCGCAGCGCCATCACGGCAATCACCAGCGGACCAGCAATTCCTGCCAGCCACCGAAGTGCAAACCAGGTCCAGTGAGTTCCATCGGCCAGCCCTTGTCCACCCATCGACCAGCTGACAAGAGAAACAACCAACCGGATTCCGACAGCGATGCCAAACAGCAGACTCAAACGTTTCAGAGGCTCGATCGACATTGTGGGAGCGGTCAAGTACCAATGTCCCAGCAGCATACTGGTTACGGAACCTCCCAGCACAGCAGCGGTGGAGAGTTGTGAAATCAACAACAACTGGCCCGAGGACGTCGTCAGCGAAGCCAGTTCACCTCGCGAAAAAAGCAAACTGGCAAACGTCGCCACCATGATCGTGAAAACGCAGAATGTGCCGCCCGGACGGCGGTCCAGCATCCATAAAACTGAACCGACATACCCGGCCAGAGCTGCCGCACCAGCAGCCACCCGTGCGGCCAGGACCCACTGATCAACGGATGCCGTTTCGATCACAGGTGTCAGCCTGCCCAGCGTCAGAATCGCGAGTACCCCCAGGCCCATGGCGATCATCATTTGAATACGAAAGAACCCGGATGTCACCTGCGCACGAGGCATCAGGGCCCACATCAGGCTCATTCCCAGCATCAGCATTAGGGCAAATTGAGCAATCATCCCCGGATCATAGTGTGACTGCATCAGAATTTGAATGATCGCACGACGACAGTCAGGGCCAATGCCTTTTTGAAGCTGGGCAGGATGTAAGGTGGGACCAGTGGCGCTTCGCCGCGCCGGCCCACCATCAATTCTCGACGTTTCCTGATGGTGGGCCGGCGCTCGAAGCGAACTGGTCTCCACCCTACATTGAAAAAACCGATTGCCCTGGTGACAGTGGCAGCCGGGATTGACCCGTTCAGATGGAAACTCGATGATATCAGTTGTTGAGGGTTGATCGATCGCAGTCGTCCGATTGCCGTGAAATGTTTCGTCGGATTCAGGCAGACTACAGCCATGAAGAATCACTCTATCGCATTCGGTTCCAGACTCTGCTGGGCAATGACTTCGTTTGCTCTCGTAGCCGTATTGCCCGGTTGCAGTGGGTCGCTAGCCGTTGAGAGCCCGGCACCTCCGCAGACGCCAGTTGTTACAAGCGAAGAGCGATCAACGCCAGAATCCGCTACTGAAAAGAACGTTACGACGACACCACAGGTCACGCCAGAGAAGCCTGCAGAGCCAACCGCAACGGTTACGACGGGCCTTCAACCGAAACTGACAAAGGTTGATCCGGCTCAACTGGTTGGCCAGTGGAAAGATTCTTTTTTTGGCACTCGGACATTGGTTCTGAAACCCGACGGAACCGCCAAAATGATATTGGATCTCGACTTTACAGGGCGCCTGCTCTACGGGAAACGCCTGGAATTCGACATGGTCTGGTCCGTTGATGGGGCCGTCGTCACGATCGATATCCTGTCAGGACACCCCGAAAAGTCGGCGAAATCCGCGATGAACACCTGGGGTGAGCGGTACGTTTACCTGCTGGACTGCGTCGAAGACCATCAGGTCGAAATGCGAGACAGCGATGGATCGATGAGTCATGTGCTGCGCCGCGTTCCCGACGAGACTTCGACACCGTGAGAAAGATGAGTCTACGACACCGTAAAATGGATGAGTCTACGACACCGTGAGAAGACGGTGTATGCGGCCACCTCAACCCCAGAAGCGAGTCGTCAGCTCTGAATTCGGGCCGCCGTCAGTGTGTTCTTTAACAGCATCGCAATTGTCATCGGCCCGACACCGCCTGGTACGGGGGTGATGGCAGCGGCGACCTGTGAGACAGGTTCGAACGCAACGTCACCCACCAGTCGGTCGCCAACGCGGTTGATACCGACATCAATGACGACCGCTCCCGGCTTGACCATTTCGGCTGTGACAAATTCGGGCTTTCCGATCGCCGCGATCAAGATGTCTGCGGATCGAATGATCTCGACCAAGTTGCGAGTCCGGCTATGACAAATGGTGACCGTGGCATTGGCTGTTTCGCCCTTTTGAACGAGCATCATTGCCACCGGCTTCCCCACGATTTCACTTCGGCCGAGTACCACGACATGGGCACCGTCGACAACCGTCCCTGATTCTTGCAGCAGAACCTGCACACCATGGGGAGTGCAGGGTTTAAAGCGTGGGCGGCCCTGGACCATCAACCCGACGTTTTCGGGGTGGAAGCAATCAACATCCTTCAAGGGGGTCACGGCGTCCAGGACCGTCGTTTCGTTGATATAACGAGGCAACGGTAACTGCACCAGAATGCCATGGACGGAGCGATCAGAATTCAGCGTCGCCACCAGTTCCAGCAGTTCCGCTTGAGACGTCGTGGCGGGCAAACGAAAGAGTTCACTCGCCATCCCGATCTTCGCGCACGCCTGTTCCTTGTTGCGAACGTAGACCTGGCTGGCGGGATCATCGCCGACAAGTACTGCCGCCAGTTTGGGGACAATATTCGTCGATTCGCGAAAAGCAGCGACTTCAGCCACCAATTGATTTCGTATCGAGGCTGCGATGGCTTTACCATCAATCAACTTGGCTTTCATCGGCGCTGTTTTCCTTGTTGCTCAACAAACGGGCGATTTTCACCGCAATACTGTGGGCATTCAACTGCGGGCATTCCATCGTGTGAATCAGGGAACAGGCCACCACGCGTCGATTTGCGTCTGCAGTCGTTTGACCAGATCTGGTTGAGAGACAGCCAGATTCGACTCTTCGCGCGGGTCCTTCGACAGATCGTACAGTTCTGGCGGCAGAGTTGCATCGCGAGGCTGAATCAGTTTCCAGTGATCTTGTCGACACCAGCGAAACTGCAGGCTCGCTTCCGGTCGCTCAATATCAACGACATCGTGTCCAAAGATTGCTCCATACAGAGCGGTTCGATCCGACTTGCCGCCGGCGGCAGCAATCCTGGCGAGATCCAGGCCTGGCAGCGGTTCTTTGGGGGTGATTCCGACGGCGGTCAATAAAGTCGGCACAATGTCGATCGAACTGACAGGGGTCTGGATCCGCTGCGGAGCGATCTTTCCGGGCCAGCGGACAAGGATTGGAGTTCGCAGACCTCCATCGTAAGGGGATCGCTTGCTCTTGGGAGCAAACTGCGGCGAATCGGGGAGTTGAATCCAGCCGTTATCCGTCACAAAAACGACGATGGTATTTTGAGCAAGCTTCTTCTGGTCCAGGTAACCAAGAAGTTCTCCGCAGGTTTCGTCGAACCATTCGCACATTGCATAATATTTGGCGATCGGCAACGGCTTTCCTTCTTTCTGGTATTTTGCCAGCAGTCGGGCCGGTGGATTATGGGGCGTGTGAGGCAGCATGGGTGCATACCACAGGAAAAACGGCTTCCCGCTGGTGCTGTCGATGAAATCGAACACAGGTTTCATCCCTTCGCGGCCGATTTTCAGGCCCACATCGCCATGACGACCTCCGCGCGACGGGTCACCGTGAGTCATTCCCGAGGTAAATCCCCCTTCTTCCGGGCGTCCTTCCCACCACTTCCCGCTCTGGAAACTGACGTAACCCTTTTCATTCAAATATTTTGGAAGTGTTGGCAGGCGGTGGATGTGACGCAGCATCTCAGCTCGGTCAGTCCCCTTGGGAGGGTCATTGCCGACAATCTTGTGCTGATGGGGATAGAGGCCGGTAATCAAAGTCGCCAGACTCGGACGACACAGGCTGGAAGGGACATAACCCTGTGCAAAGCACGCCCCTTCCGCAGCAAGTCTGTCGAGATGGGGCGTTTTGATCTCGGGGTGCCCCATGAAACCGTAGTCGGTCCAGGCCTGATCGTCGCCGAGAATGATGACGATGTTCGGGGGACTTGCTGGTTCAGCGGCATGAACCGTGGTGAACATGAGTCCAGCGAGAAACAGGGGGCAAAGAATTCCCAGGAATTTCATCAGCAACCTCAATCGGATTTAACAGGTGCAGCGATCAGGAAAAATCTGTTCAGGACACGGGCAGAAACAGTTTAACGTCTTTTGATATGGCATGGCAGGCAACGGGTTGAGATGTGGGAAGTCACGCATTCCACAGTTGACACGACATGGACACCCGCGTCTAATCTCCTGTGGATCTGGGCGGTGTATCATCCATTGAGGATTTCAAACGTTTAGATTCGGGAACGTCGCAGTAGTGCTCGTTTCGGATCGCACCGTCGTTCGTTGAAAGTCACACGGTTAGGAGACAGTTCATGCGGAAGAGTTGGACGTGGATTGCCTGTGGCGTGGCATTTGTTGCCGCCGCACTTGTCAGTGCGCCAGATGCTCAGGCTCGCCCTGGCTATCTGAAGAGCTTCAATACCACTTACCCAGCGCTGAAGGACGCGGCTGAAACCGCCAAGTGCGGCGTTTGCCACTTTGGCGAAAAGAAGACGAACCGCAACGATTACGGCAAGGCGATGGGCGAAGGCCTCGGCGGCAAGGACATCAAGGACGCCAAGGTACTCGAAGAAGCCCTGAAGAAGGCTGAAGCCGCCAAGAGCAGCACCGAAGGCAAAACCTTCGGCGATCTGATCAAGGACGGCAAGCTGCCGGGCAAGAACCCCTGATCGGGACTGAGTTCCGATAATTCTGAGGACCGGTAGCATCGCCGACCGCAGCGCTCGCGGGAAACGATGGCACTTGTCCAAAGTCATTTAGACCGCAGTCCGTCCATTACTGGCGGGCTGCGGTTTTTTTGTAGCGGTCAGCGATCTATACCTGTCAGCAGTCAGCTTTCAGCAGGCCAATCGACAACGGTTTTTCCTGCTGAACGCTCACCGCTGAAAGCTGACCCACTGACCGCTGATCGCTCCCCCTAAAGGACTACGCCATGTCGATTTCTCGTCGTGAATTGCTGGGATTAGCAACTGCGGGATTGTCTGTTGGACTGGTGAGTCCGGGGTTGGCGGCTGAGGCTTCCAAGCCGCGGCCGTTTCGAATCGGTGTTTCGACCTATTCATTCTGGCACTTTCGCGGTGCACCGACCCCCATCGAAACCTGTCTCGAACAGGCTGCCGATATGGGGTTTGATGGAGTTGAAATCCTGCATGTCCACATGGAAGAGGCGGCCAAGGCTGCCGGTGGACAGGTTGACCAGCCACTGCTCAATCGCCTGAAACGTCGAGCGTTTACGCTGGGCCTCGATCTGATGGGTTTCTCGACGCATCAGGGATTCGTGACACCCGACGAAGAGAAGCGGAAGAAAAACATCGAACACACTACCCGGTGCCTGGAACTGGCTCACGAACTCGGTATCCCGACGATTCGAGTGAATACCGGCCGCTGGGGAACCAGCAAGAACTTTGATGAACTGATGGCGAATAAAGGAATCGAGCCGCGACTTCCCGGCTACACGGACGATCAGGGATTCGAATGGGTCAATCGCAGCTTTGAAGCCCTGCTGCCTCGGGCTGAAGCTCTGGGTGTCGTGATGGGCCTGGAAAATCATTGGGGCCTGGGCCGAGAAGCCACAGGAGTGATCCGCGTGATTGATGCCCTGAAGTCCCCCTGGCTGCAGGCGACACTCGACACCGGAAACTTCCTGGAAAACATGTACGAACAAATGGACCAGTTGGCCCCCAAAGCCGTCCTGGTCCAAGCGAAAACGTACCCCGGTGGCGGCGAGTGGTATTCGCTCGACATCGACTACGCCCGAGTCGCTGGCATCCTTCGGAAACACAACTACCGCGGATATATCTCACTGGAGATGGAAGGCAAAGAAGCCCCGTCAACGGCAGTGCCGAGTAGCCTGGCGTTGCTGCGGAAGGCGTTTTGACTGGGAAGCTTTCAGCTTTCAGCAGGAAGCGGGAAGCGGGAAGCAGTTGGCAATCAGCTGTCAGTCTGTGCAACCAGCAATGTGTGGTCACGCGAAATCGCGTGTCGGCGCGAAGTTCCTGTGGAACGATGCGTGGGAGGGCGCGGATCGCCTGGAAAGTGAAGATCGAGTCGATCGCGCGGTGCGCATGGTTTCAATACTCCGAAGGAGTTAGTTCTTATAGCCCAGGGTTGCCGCGTTTCGCGGCTACCCTGGGAAGATGACGAACGAGTAATTTGTACCCTGAAAGGGTTACGTCGATCGCCCCGCTCGAGTTGGAGCCCCGATGGAACCGAGCCATCGCGCGAACGTCGTCCCGCTTCTTGCTGATACTTCTTGCTTCTTGCTGATCGCTTCTTGCTGACCCCTGACCGCTCACGCCTTTCGCCCCAGAATCGCAATCGCCCGCTGCACGTAGATGTAGCCGCTCCAGACGGTCACTGCGACCATCAGCCACAGCAATACATCGCGGATCACAGCCAGCGAAATCCCGCCGGGAGCCCACGTCATCAGTGGCGGATGCAAAACGACCAGTGCCGCAGTGGCCGCGGCACATTGCAGGAACATTTTCAGTTTGCCGCTGGCGGAAGCAGAAAAGTCGGCACCTCGCTGTTCCAGGAAACCTCGCAGGCTGGTCACCAGCATTTCTCGACCCAGCACGATCACGACCATCCACGGGGTCACTCCCGACCCTTTCACCGGCAGCAAGAACAGGAACGTCCCGCCAGTAATGAACTTGTCGACGAACGGGTCCAGGATGCGGCCCAGTTGAGTGATCAATTGATACTTGCGAGCGATCCAGCCATCCAGCACGTCTGTCGCCACCGCAAACACGAACAATCCGGCTGCCAGCAACCAGTATTCGCCCTGCTGAATGATGGCGAACAGCACGAACGACAGCAGCAACCGGGACAACGTGATCGCGTTGGGAAGGTTGAGCGACTTTTCGGAGACGTTATTCGGCGGAGTCGTCGTCATTGAGTGCGACTCCTATCAGGTCGTAGTCTCGACGTTCCACGATCTCCACTGGAACAAACATTCCCGGCTGAAGGTCTTCACCCGTGACAAACACTTCCCCGTCAATTTCCGGGGCGTCCATGTAACCGCGGCCGCGCCACAGACCCGCTTCCACCGGTTCGTCGATCAACACGTCGATCTCGTTCCCGACCAACGTATCCCCATAGCCGAAGGCAATCTGCTGCTGAATCGCCATCAATTCATCGCGACGCGCATTCTTGACCGATTCCGGCAGGTGCCCCTCCAGCTTGGCAGCAGGGGTGTCTGGTTCGAGCGAATATGGGAAGACACCCATCCGCTCGAACTGAGCTTCCTCAACAAATGTTTTCAGTTCTTCGAACTGCTCGTCCGTTTCGCCCGGGAAACCGACGACAAACGTCGTTCGCATCACCAGGTTATCGATGCGGCTGCGCAGTTTCTGCACGAGGTCTTCGGTCTGGGCGCGATTCACGCGGCGCTGCATGCGTCGCAGCATCGTATCGTTGATGTGCTGCAGAGGCATGTCGAGATACGGGATGATCTTGTCAGATCCGGCAATCGTATCGATCAGTTCGTCAGAGAAATTGATCGGATAGAGGTACATCAGGCGGATCCAGTCGAGGCCCTCGACCTTTTCGAGTTCTCGCAGCAGTTGGACCAGCCGCACTTCACCGTACAGGTCCAGACCGTAATAGGTTGTGTCCTGGGCGACGATATTCAACTCGCGGACACCGTCTTTGGCGAGTTCGGTCGCTTCGGCGATCACCATTTCGATCGGCTTGGTGATGTGCTTTCCGCGCATCTTGGGGATCGAGCAGAACGTGCAGGTCCGGTCGCAGCCTTCACTGATTTTCAGGTAAGCATAGTGCGCAGGCGTCAGTCGCAGTCGGGCTCGGTCGTCCATCGCTTTGAGCGGGGCTGGTCGGAAGAGTTCGCGCTGTTCGCGGGCTCCGCCAATCAGGTGGTCGGCAACGCGATTGATCTCGTCGCGACCGAAGACACCGACGATGTGATCGATTTCGGGCATTTCACCCAGCAGCGCCGGGCCCAATCGTTGAGGCAGGCAGCCGGCAACAATGACCCCCTTGGTTTTTCCCGCCTTTTTCAGGTCGAGCATTTCGCGAATGACCGCTTTGGATTCTGCCCGCGAACTTTCGATAAAGCCGCAGGTGTTGACGATCACAAAATCAGCCCCATCGGGATCCGAAACCAGCGCATACCCATCCAGGGCCAGTGTGCCGAGCATTTTCTCGCTGTCGACGAGGTTCTTAGGGCAACCCAGGGTGACAAATGCGTACGAGCCCTTACAGGTTCCAGGTTCCGCAATCGTTTCGGAAACAGGGACAGGAGCGGGATCAGAACCAACGATCGGCAGGATATTCATCAGTTTTCTCAGGCGATTAATGGGCCGATTCGATGGAGACGAAATCGGCAAATGCAGTCGACACGGCGACTTTATTCTGTCGGCAGAGTCGTAGTGGTGGGATTCTACTCAATTCGCAGTCTCCATAACAGGATCTTCCTGAGGCCGGGTGGGGCAATCTGATTTTTAGTTTTAGGTCTGGGATTTGGGTGCCACGGTCTTGGAGAATAGGTATCTACACATCGCAGAATGCAATTTTCGGTAGGTTCAGCCATGGTTTGCGGCCCAAAGGGCCAGTAGTTCACCCAGCCAGGGCCCTTCGGCCCTGGAATCGATCCCACCAAAATCATCATGAGGCCTGAAGGGCCGGTCGTTCCTTTCGATGAGTCTAAAGACCAAGGGAATGTTCGGCCCTTCAGGCCTCAGATCCTGTTTTTACATCGTATTCCAGGGCCGAAGGGCGCCGAAGGGCCCTGGCTGGGTGAACCGCTGGCCCACTTGGGCCGTAAGACCTGAATCTCCCGGGGTTTCTGAAATGCACTCACCTCGAATATCTCTTTGACGTTCTGTTTCAGAAGATAGCCTCATCGCGGTTCACGGATGTATAGATACCCACGGTCTTGGAGTCTGCGACAAGGCCGTGCTTGAATTAGGACTTCAGGAAGAAATTTGGACACGGAAGACGCGAAATTCTCTGGTTTGGAGGCCGAAGAGGAGACCCGCGGTCGGGTGTTTCGGCGGGGTCGGGAGACCCGCGCCGAGCGTCGGTGATGGTCCGGACCGAACATCGTGGTGTCGAAAACCAGCGCGGTTAAATGCGGTGATTGATCGATTTTCGATGCAATTTTGCACAACCGAAAAGACTCTCCAATCCTCAACTTTCGCGAAACAGCCGGTAAGACAAGCGTTTAGAAGAATTTTATCCTTGCGGACTAAGATTTGCGATACTAGTCTGGTACGACATTGCAGTCGACGAGCGGCTGCGACCGAATCAGTACCCAGTCCCATCGGAACGCTCGTCAGCATCACCTCTCTTGGAGAAACCAGACCATGACCAGAACCCGCATTTCCACGAACAAGAAGCCGCGTCGCGGTTTCACGCTGATTGAACTTCTGGTGGTGATCTCGATCATCGCCGTCCTCGCCTCACTGATTGCCCCAGCCGTCCAGTCGGCCCGCCGTGCTGCTCGTAAGGTCCAGTGCCTGAGCAACATGCGCAACGTCGGCCTGGCGATGCAGAACTTCGCTTCGTCGAACAATGGTTCGTTGCCAGCGATGGTTTCAAATCAAACTGTTACGAACAGCGGTGGTCAGCAGGGAGTCATGACGGTTCCCTGGACAATCCTGCTGCTGCCTGCTCTCGATAACTCCGCTTTGCTCAAGAATATCCGTAACGATGCTGTTGTGGCTGCCGGCCTAGCAACGGTAAATACCGCTGCAGGCTTTGAAAACGTCGCGATCGAAGTTTTCACATGCCCTGACCACGTCTCTGCCTACAAAAAGGCCGGTGGACTGAGCTTCGTCGTTAATGCTGGCCATATGCCCAGCGCAGGTTGGGGATCTGCGACGAATAACACTCCAGCGTCAATTGACTGGTTCAGCTCGCCAAGTCCCGGTGATGCAACCGACATTGCGATTGGGCAAGCGACTGGCGTGATTTGGCCACAGGGATATACGAGTTCGCTGGAATACGTTTCCACGGGCGACGGAACCTCTACCACGTTGTTGCTCACCGAGAACCTGCAAGCAGGAAACTGGTATGGCTACTACACGCAAGGATTGGGGTTTGGGATCCAGATGCCAGCGACAATCACATCCGCCTACGGGAATGCTGGCGGAACGGGGTCAAATCAGCTTGCGATTACTGCTGCTGCATCCCCGGACGCGTGGTTTATCAATCGAAATCTGTCTGCTGGACAGAACACTGCACCACGCCCCAGTTCGCAGCATGCGGGTGGCGTCAACGTCATCATGTGTGACGGCGCAGGAAAGTTCCTGAACGAAAGCATGGATAAGACCGTCTTCACGAAGCTGACGACATCCAACGGTGTTGCGTACGGTGAGCAGGCACTGGATCAATCGACGTACTAAAAACTGTTTGTCCGTGCTGGAATCCCAAGAGAGTCACCCGCCAATCGAATGATTGGCGGGTGATTTTTTTTATGGACCTGCCAAACCTCGCATCAGCCCAAGTGTTGCGTCTGTCGTTTGTAATTGCGGTTCAGGATTTGCCACAGATTCTCGCTACCTTCAAAATCCAGACGCAGAATGAATCGGGAATTCAAATGCTGTCAGATGTATCTGGAGAAACCAGCGATGATCAGAACCCGCAATGTTGCCATTCCGTTTTCGCGTCGTGGTCTCACGTTGATTGAAGTGCTGGTGGCGATCTTGATCATCTGCCTGCTGGCGTGCTGGATAGCGCCTGCGTTTCAATCGGCTCGGGTGAACAACCGTAGGATTCAATGCCTGCACAACATTCGAAACGTTGGCCTGGCCATGCAGAATTATGCCGCGATTAATAGCGGTCGTTTGCCAGATCTGGTGTCGACCAAGGTCATCACCAACGGACAGGGCCAGCAAGGGAAGATGTCAGTTCCATGGACCGTCCAATTGTTGCCAGTGCTGGATAACGCCACGTTACTCAAGAGCATTCGAGCACATGCGGTGGTCAACCAAGGTGTTGCCTCAGTCAATCTCGGCGAGGGGTTCGAAAATGTGGCCATTGATTCCTTCGTCTGTCCCGACAGTTCCGCTTATCGCAAGCCCGGGCAACTGAGCTATGTCGTGAACGCCGGGCATATGCCTCACAATGTCTGGGGGACGTCCACGAACAATTCACCGGCACTGGTTGACTGGATGACGCCTCCCAATCCCGGTGACGCCAATGACATCGCAGCGGGGCAGGCGATGGGGGTGATCTGGCCCGAAGGGTTCGTCAGCTCGCTGGAATATATCGCTACGGGCGACGGCATATCGACCACGATTCTGTTGACCGAAAACCTGCAGGCTGGCAACTGGTACGACACGCAAACCAGTGCTCTTGGCTTTGGAATCCAGCTTCCCGTTTCGTTGACAACTGCCTATCCCAATGCCGGTACGGCGAGCGATCCGCTGTTGATCAAACAGGCCCCACATCCAGACAACTGGTTTATCAATCGGAACTGGTCGGCCGCTCGTTCCAAATCTCCACGTCCCAGTTCGAATCATCAGGGTGGCGTCAACGTCGTGATGGCGGATGGCTCATTGAAGTTCTTGTCCGAAAACATGGACAAGACGGTGTTCATGAAGCTGATGACGCCCAACGGAATTGCGTATGGTGAGCAGGATCTGGGACCGGCGTCGTACTGAGCATTTTCAGTACGTGCTGGATTCCCTAACGAGTGACCCGCCGACCGAATGATTGCGGGATGATTTTTTGACGTGGCAAACGGACGCACCAGGACGAACGCCGTGAGCTGTGACTCTTGCCGCGTTTGACTGAATCCGTTCCCTTCATCCGAGCGACACGCCAGCGATATCGCTTTCGTCGGGCGCTCGAGGGCTGAAGTCCCACCAGAAAATAGAACGTCGTTTCCCAGCACCTTTGGGGTGCAAATGTTTGGGAACGCGACTGTGCCGTTCGTCAAATCAATTTCAGAAGAGCAGAACGATGGGGGCAGGACGATAGAAGATCTCTGAATCATGATTCTTAATCGTTCTGCCCCCCATCGTTCTGCCCAAGTCTTGCTTTCAAATTCCGTTTTGCCGTTTGACGATTTCCCTCGTTCGCCTGGAACCACACCGTTTATTCACAAGCGGTTCATCGCAGATTCATATCGCGGATTATTCTGCCTCGACAATCGCGTGGTAACGACTTTTACACTTTCCACGTGTTTGAAATGATCGGATTCGATCGCGCTATTCGGTCAGAGGGGATACGGTACCTCGAATTTGGTGAAAATTGAGCGATTCTTCGTGTCGCTGCTTCAATTTGAATTTGAACTGCCAGGGTCACCGAACCAGGAATCTCAGGAAATCGGCAGGTTTTCTGAGTCCGATTGGGGTTCGTTGATCCTGAGGTTCAAATTTTCATTGAATGTTCACAGATTCTTCACAGTCTGAAACCAGAATTCTTCCACATCGCCAACCCGATCCAGGAAGGTTCCCTGTCGCTCAGGGGAATCGGGGGGCAACGACACCAGCACAGCAGAGTCTTCGTAAGGGGAATGAGGTGCTGTCACGGAAGTATGGACTGAAGCGATCGCAGGAAGCCTTTGTCGTTGAAGATCGTGTTGAGGATTTTGGTTTTACACTCTCTAGGAAAATGTTCGAATGGTTAAGTTGTCCGCACGCAAACGAGGGTTTACGCTCATCGAGCTGCTCGTCGTCATTGCCATCATCGCTGTCCTGATTGCTTTGCTGCTTCCCGCAGTTCAGCAAGCACGTGAAGCTGCCCGCCGTACCCAGTGCAAGAACAACCTTAAGCAAATGGGTCTGGCCATTCACAATTACGAAAGCACCAACAAGCTGTTCCCAAGCTCTGGTGAATCGACCGATGAATCGACGAACCCCTGCGTTCGTCGTTTCTTTCCAGTCTCGATGTTCACTGCGATCCTGCCGTATACCGATCAGGCCCCTGTGTACAACGCCTGGAATTTCACTGCAAGCTACACGGTGACGACCAACCAGGCGTTGGCGAAGACCAAGATCAATGCCTTCCTGTGCCCTTCCAATGCCAGCACCGGTCCAGACCCATTGGGTTACGGACTGACCGACTACATGCCTGTTGCGTATGTTGACATTGATTCGTCTGGCAATCGTCAGTCGAAAGTTCAGGGGATTGACGTCAAGGGTGCTCTGGGATTCTGTAACCCAATCGCCTTTTGCACAGACGGCTTGAGCAACACATTTCTGGTTATCGAAGACGCCGGTCGTCCAACTGCGAACGGTGGAAGCTACGATGAAAGCAATGGATCATTGCTCGGTGGTGGTGTTCGTGCTTACGACACCACTCAATTGGCGTCTGCAGCCAACGCAACTCCATTCACTACGGGCGGTAGCTTCGGCGTCCCAGGTCGATGGGCCGATGCAGATAGTGCAAGCGGAATTTCCGGACCACCAGTCAATCGCGGTCCACTGATCAACAATAACAAGATCCCTGCGGGCGGACCTTCGACATGCCCTTGGAGTACCAACAACTGCGGTCCGAACGATGAACCGTTCAGTCTGCACGTCGGTGGCTGCCACGCTCTGATGGGTGACGGTGCCGTTCGCTTCATCTCTGAAAACGTCGACTTCAACACCGTTCGTCGCTTGGCTAACCCCAAGGATGGCGAAGTTGTCGGCGATTTCTAAGCGACACTGCTGATTCTGATTTCAAAATCGACAGCCTCGTTCACGCAAGTGGACGGGGCTGTTTTCGTTCTTTGCCGAGCGTTTCGCTCGGCATCGACTCCCCTGAGGATGAAAAGTAGTTTTTCGAGCCGCGCCAGAGTTTGGGTGGCGGGGCGCACTGGCTTTGCAGAAGCCCCCGAAGCGGAATGCGTTTGAACGGGGGCTTCACCGAAGCGGGTGCGGAATGCGGTTTTTCAATTCGGAAAGTGAACAAGTGTGGGGTGCCACGATCTTGGAGTCTGCGACAAGGTCGTGTTAAATTTGGTTACCAGCCCATTTCACAACCGATCTCTTCGCTACATCAAATTTCGCTCATGCTCAAGATCCATCGAAGACATGGCCTTGTCGCAGACTCCACCTCACCCTCCCGGAACGACGCCCGGTGCAACCCCAAGAACGGAAATGGTGAATCGTTCGCGTTCTGAAGGAACGCCGAATCGGGGTTGATGGTACACATGTTCGCCATGCCGCGAGATGCGGCGTTCCTTCAGAACGCGGGAATCGGGGGCGTTGAATCCCCAGGGCTTTGCCCTGGGCTGATATGCCTTGTCCCGTTGGGACAAATCCTGCCCCAACGGGGCGCTGCATACCAGCCCGGGGTGAACCAAAGATCAAAAGATGCGCCTGAAACTCAGGCCTCACCCTCTCGTTTCGGGAATCCCTTGACCGTGTCGAAACACTTGGCATTGGTACCGACGTGATGTTCCTCAGGAGCCGGGGGTTGCAGCGAAGCGGAAACCCCCGGAACAGGTCTCTCAAAAAACGCAGCCTATGGGGATGCCTGAAAGGATGTGCCACTGCTTCGGAGTCCTCGCAGAAGCAGTGCGGATGGCGGAAACGCGTTCTCCAAAACCCTCTTCAAACCGGCCGTATGCCGTATGAATTTTTCCAAACGACTTCCGCTCGCTCTCCACACTGCTTGACCCAAAACGGTCAAGCAGTGGCACATCAGTAGTGGATCATCGAAGGGGCTTGGCTGGTGAACTAATGGCTTTTTGGGCCGCATACCATCTCATGTCAAAAAGGCCGATTATCCCTGCGCCATTGGCACTTCGGTTTTATCGAAGCTCGTCATTCCCTGTGGGCTATAGGCCGACGAAACGGCCGACGATTGCGATATCGCGGGGGCTTCTGCAAAGCCAGTGCGCCCCCGCCACCCAACCGAGCCGAACAGAGTCCGTCCTGGCAGTGAAATCTGAACCGTGCCTAGTTTTCATCGCAATTTCATCACGTCTTCATAGACCGAAACAACAATCCCTCCACATCGCTCGCCCGGTCAGGATTGTTCTCTGTTTCACAGAGGGATCGGCGGCAACAACGCATATGAAGGAGGACTCGTTCTGCGAATTCGCTGATATCAGGGATGATTGATCGTTCAAATCGCAGGAAGCGTTTGTCGTTCAAATGTGTGTTTGAGGTTTTTGGTTCTACACTGTTGAGGAATGTTCGAATGGTTAAGTTGTCTGCCCGGAAACGAGGATTTACGCTCATCGAGCTCCTCGTCGTTATCGCCATCATCGCTGTTTTAATTGCATTGCTGCTTCCCGCTGTTCAGCAAGCACGTGAAGCCGCCCGCCGCACCCAGTGCAAGAACAATCTCAAGCAGTTGGGCTTGGCGATTCATAACTATGAAAGCACCAACAAGCTGTTCCCCAGCTCTGGTGAATCGACCGATGAATCGACGAATCCCACCGTTCGTCGCTTTTTCCCATGTTCCATGTTCGTAGCGATCCTGCCATTTACGGATCAGGCTCCCGTCTACAACGCATGGAATTTCAACGTCCACTATACGTCAGGTGTCAACCCTGGCTTGGCCAAGACCAAGATCGCCGCATTCTTGTGTCCTTCGAATGCCAGCACAGGTCCAGATCCCCTCGGCTATGGATTGTCTGATTACATGGCAGTCGCTTACACCGACCTCGACGGTTCGGGTAATCGTCAGGCCAACGTTCAAGGCTTTGACGTTAAAGGGGCACTGGGCTTCTGTAATCCGATTGCGTACGTCACGGACGGTTTGAGCAATACCATCATGGTGTTTGAAGATTCAGGCCGGCCAACCGGCAACGGCGGTTCCTATGATATTTCGGCTGGTGTCACGCTCGGTGGAGCTCAGGTCGTCGATACCACGCAATTGGCTGCCGCAAAGAATCAGACCCCGTACGTTTCTGGCGGTAACTTCGGTATTCCAGGTCGCTGGGCCGATCCCGACGGTGCCAGCGGTGTTTCTGGACCACCAGCCAACCGCGGAGCGATCATCAATAACAACAAGGTTCCAGCCGGTGGGCCCAGCACTTGTCCATGGAGCACCAACAACTGCGGTCCGAACGATGAACCGTTCAGCCTGCATGTCGGTGGCTGCCACGCTCTGATGGGTGACGGTGCTGTTCGGTTCATTTCCGAAAACACCGATACGCAGACGATTCGCCGATTGTGCGGTCCCAAGGACGGCGAAGTTGTCGGCGATTTCTAAGCGATTCTGTTGAATGGGATTTCAAAATGAACAGCCTCGTTCACGCAAGTGGACGAGGCTGTTTTCGTTGTTTGATCAAGGCTTTACAGCCTTGGCAGGCAATTCGATGGCCGGGCCGACTCGAATATCGCGAAACTTGACGACCGTGCTGTGATTCTGCAGTCCCAGGAAACCGCTGACGGAGCGCAGCGCGAGTAGCGGCGATTCGGTGCTGGTCACATCTGTCACCTGATAGCCATTGTGCCATGTCGTCACACGGCCTCCGTGGCAGTTGATTTCAAGGGTGTTCCACTCGCCGGGAACTCGACTGACACGCGGGTTTGCTCCGGCAATGTCATAGATTGAGGCTGAATACTGGTAGTCCTTCAGCTTCAGATGTTGAGGGGCGGCGTCATCGAGAATCTGGACTTCGAAACCTGCGGCGGGAAGTTTGTCGGTCTCGCGGTGGTGATTGCCGTCCTTGGGAACTCGAACGTAGACACCGCTGTTGCCCCCGGTGGAAAGTCGGTATTCCAACCGCAGGTCGAAGTCAGCGTACTCAGCCACACTTCGCAGCCAGGGCCCTTTTTGTCCCGAGCAGACCAGCAACCCCTCTTCGACCGACCAGCAACTTTTCGTCTCGCCCCCTTCGCCTTCCCAACCGGCCAAATCCTTGCCGTTGAACAGCGACTTGTAGCCAAGTTCCTTGATCTGAATGTTTTTCAGCAGGAACTGGCCCCCCTTGGGAACTTCGACCTGAAACCCAATGAATCCATCCCGCTGCTGAAGCCCCCCGACCGAGTACGCAGGCTTTCCATTGATCTGCAGCGTGACAGTGTCACCGACGACTTTCAGATCGAAGGCGTTCCATTCGCCGGGCTTGACCAGCCCCGTACTTTCGGCACCCGGCAGACTGCCGATGTTTCCTTCTTTTCCCTGCAGCAGATTGACTTGATAGGCAGGTTTCGGAGACGGCTTGCCATCTTTGCCGGCGCGAATGTAAATCCCGGCGTCGTAGTTCGCCCCTTGCAGAGCCTTCCATTCGAGGTGAAGTTCAAAGTCACGATAGGTGTGATGACTGCGGAGCCATCCATCACCCGCCTTCAGCCGCAGGCAGCCATCGACGACGTCGACATCGCAGTCGTTTTCGATCGACCAGCCATGGAGCGAAACACCGTCGAAGAGCGACCGTGAGACCGACGGAGTTTCCTGAGCGGATGCTGGTCCGGGCAGAGTCATCGTTGAGGTCACCATCAAGGCCATCGTCAGTGCGATTAATCGGATGCAACTCATCAGGAAACTCTCCACAGAAAAAGGGGCTGTTGGGCGGCATCCAGGAACGACTCCCGGCCACCCATCGAGGCGAGTGCAGCGTCAACGCTAAGAATTCGAGTTTGGTCCGTCAACCGCTCGGCATTAGTTCCAGGTGCCGAAGGCGTCACTGACCGTCGTTTCTCCGCATCTTGGGGTGCATACGTTGGCGAGGAACCAATACCAGCAAGATGTTCCGCGGGACCCAGTGTGCTGAGCGACGCGTCGTTCCCCGGATTGAGGGACAATTCGAAGTCGCTTCCTGAAGGGAAGCCAGAGTGATCAGTAGAATCAAACGAGATGCTCCAGGTGATCGCCCAGAATCTGTCCACGACTCTGACATCCCTTCGGGATGCGTTTGTGATACCGCTGTTCCGGCCCGAGGGGCCCCTTGGGCCAGAAGCCGGAAGAGGACTCGCACTTCATCTGTCGAATGAAATGTGGGTAAGTCCAAGGGCTGGATTGAGGCTCTGCGAGGGAAGACCCGGGGTTTCGTGGCGACGCTCCAACAAAGGCCGCCCATGGTCAAACCCAAAACCAAGACCTGACAGGTCGCTACTTCTTCTCGACCGCCGAATCGCCGAGGGAAATTGCAGACCCGGGACCGAAGGCGGCGTATGAGTCGCGGCCCTGGTACTGATAGTGAATCACCAGAGACTTCGGGACGTTTGATGCCATGGCCGGCAATCCAGATACCGCCCTGTCACACTCTTCCTTCGTCAAATTCAGGCCGTTCTTTTTGACCAGTGGCCGAAAACGCTGCGTGACATCGGTCCATTTGGCAGGATTGTAGATTCCGACACCGTAGCGGACATCCACCAGTTTGAAGGGGTCGTCTCGCGAGAGACTCACGGTCGAACGCGCATCCAAAACGGCCGTCTGGTTCTCGGCGACAACTCGAAACTCTTCAATTCCATTCATCCGATATCGCAGAGACAGATACTTGGGCGTACCAAGCTTCGGATCGCCACCGATCAACGAATTATCCGCAATCACGACGAACAGCCCTGATTTCGCCGCCGCAATCGCTGCGGAGGTGATCGCCACGGGTTTGTCCGCAAGTCCGTATTTGACTTCCAGAATTTCCAGCTTCCCGGCTTGATCATCCCTGGAGTTCGGATCGACTGCAGGGACAGGAAGGGCCGCCGCCAGGTCGTCCTTTGTCACGGGAGCTCCGCGACCCGCCCAGTGAATCAGTGCGTGTACGAGCCAGAATCCTTTGGGTTCGCCATACCACGGCTCAACGGAAGAATATGTGACACGTCCCGCGCCATTTTTCAGAGTGGCGACTGTCGGACCACCTTCTACCAATCCAGGCCCGCGACGCAGCAGAACGACGTGAGGTTTGTCGACGAGGAAATCTCCTGCCTGTTGCAAATAGTTTCCAACCGGAATCCGATCCTTCAGACCGTCGAACACGATCTCGGAGACACCAGGAATCATCTCGTACGTGGTCGTATGATTGAAGCCCGTCCGAATTCCGAATTGTTGAAGGTGCTCCATGTTTCGACCGTTGAACGCATTGAACACCAGCAGATGGCCACCAGCTTGAACGAAATCTGCCAGCGGTCGAAATGCCGCGGCGTTCTTACGTTCCGGCGTTCCCCAGTAATCCATCACGTTCGACCCGACTGCGATCAGCGAGAACCGCGAATAATCGAATCCCGTCGCCGGAAAGTCGGGAAGCATGTGATACGGAAGCCCGGTCTGCCGACAAGCCTCAATCGCGAAGTCTTGCTCCAACCCACCTCCCATCAGCAGCAGCACCCGTGCGTCGGGCTTTCGCTTCAACAACCATGTCGCACCACCGGGTGCCGCCGTCCCTGGTGAACTGACCGGTGAACTGGCCGGTGAAGACGATGTCGCTGCAAATGTCGCGAGTGGCACATCTTTCTGCGGAGTCGTCGGGAACACGCCGGAAAAGCTCTTCGACAGTTGATCGGCTTCGGCATCGGTCAGCGGTTTCAGTTCCAGATCGCGAAACGCGAACGCGGATTCCCAGCTTCCGAGAAACAACTGATTCCGTTCGTCTGCCGAGTAGTTCGGCGGGATGAGGTCGTTCAATAACGACAACCGTCGCGGATCACCATGCCAGCGGATGACTTCCTTGTCGCCGCATGTGACGATGATCGTGTCGGGAGTTACTATGCAGCGCACAGGGACTCGCTGATTCTGCGGCAACAGCGGAGACCTGTAATTCCGTTGCACCAGATTCAAACCATCGAAGTATCGCTTTCCGTCGAGTAGATCGATTCCCGCGTTTTGCATAATGTCGGCATCGATCACGATGGCACACGGATGTCCATCGACGAGCAGGCCGATATTCAGTTGCCGAACTCCCCCGATCCGTTCCACCGTTCCCGACAGGACGTAACTCTTGGGAACCTGCGCGAGGATGCTGAGCCGCGACGATGCCCTGGTGTTGCAGGTCAAAGCGTCTCCTTCCACCTTCCATTCCCCATAACGAGTATCCCGATCCACATTAATGATCGGCAGGATCTTGCCATCGGCCCCCATCGACGGTGCGCTGGGAACGCTCGTCGGGGGAAGCGGTTCGAGTTCCAGCTTTTCGAAGCGAAAGCCCTGAAACCAGCTTGTCAGTGCCAATCGGTTGCCCGGTATCACCCAGGACGTATCAAAGGAGAACCGTCTGGGGTTGCCCTTCCAGTCGATGATGGTCGTCCCTTCACTCGTAACATTCAGTCCCGCCTTTGTCTGAACGATGACGATTTCGCGAGTCACTCCAGCGGGAATGACCGGGGCACCGCGATAAGCGAAAGAATTGTCCCGATAGATGGTCTGGTCAATGTGAATGCCACTGGCTGTTGAACCATAGCCGTCAATCGCGAGGTTCGCCTTGAATGGCCCGATCGGCAGTCTCACAAACAGCGATTCATTGTTTTTCTGGCCACCTTCCGTACGGGCCACTCGCATCGTCAGTTTGTATTCGTCGGGGACATCGATCGGAATTGCCAGCTTGTTATACTCGACATCACCCAGGCATCTCAGGGCGGTTCCCTCTCGTTCCCACTTTCCTCCGAGTGCATCGCGAGCCGGATCAATCAGTGCCAGCAGATCCACTGGCTTGCCGACGGAGAATGGAGGATGCTCTGGTGACTTCGGCGCCGGCAGTGGCGGGCCTAGTTTCACGTTGCGAATCTTCAGATGGTGATTCGTCCCGAGGAATAGCCGTCGTCCATCGGGAAGCGTCCATTCACTCGGAAGTGACAAACGCCGCACGTCGCCGCGCCAGTCGATCAGGGTTTTTCCATCGGCATCCATCCGGATCGACGACTTGGTTACGGTACAGGCAATCTGTACGGGAATCCCCGGCTTCAAAAGCGGTCCCCGCAAACTTGTCTCGTTATCTTCCCACCGCCGTCCGTCGATCATGTCGAGTCCGGAATTGCCGCGGTTGGAGGCCCATTGGAAATACGAGTTCCCTGCAATCAATCCGAATGTGACAGCGTATTCTCCATTGCTGTCGGCGGGAAGTTCGACGGTCGCAGAGACCGTGTATTCCTCGGGGACAACGGTCGGTAGATAGATCTTTCCCCAGCCTTCCGGGCTGCTCAAACCGTTTTTGCCGATTGCCCAAATCCCTCGGGCGGAGTCCCGTTCCGAATCCATCATTGGAATGACATCAAGATCACGATCGAGTCGCCCTGGTCGCAACTGCGGAATCTCGGGCTTGATCGGAGTCAGCGTCGCCGACTCGAACACATAACTGGACTTGGACATGAGGACGAACGGCGACTGCCGGTTGGCGACCAAATACTCGCTGAGAAGCATCAGCCGTTCTGGATTTCCGTGCCAGTCAATAATCGTTTTGCCGTCGAACGTGAGATGCAGATGCCCTGGATGTACGGTGAGTACAATTTGTTTGAGAGTCTGATCGACAAATAATCTGCCGCGCCACTTCGTACAATTAAGATCGTCGTCCGCTCCCCTGCCATCCACATGCAAGGCACTGACCGCCGAGTTAAGTTCGTCCAGTACTACCATCCCCTGGCGACCGGCCATCATGAAACCAAGACCAAGGGTGTCCGTCCCCTCAATCCGCCTGACCGAGAATTTGAGTTGATAATCTTCTGGAGTCGTCGCGGGAAAATAGATGCGTCCGTCAAAAGGGCCGATGAGCGCTGTATTTGTCTGCTGCCATTGCCCTTTGAGAACATCACGGGAAAGATCAACCAGCTTCAGCAGATCGATCGGTTTTTCGGCAGGCTCCGTCACAAGTTTTGAATCCGACCAAACCACGGACTTCGCCGGCTCGGTCTTGGAAGGCTGGGGAACCGGCGGTGACTTCTCGCTGGGGGCTTTGTCGGTTGAGTTGATCGCGACGTTGTTCAAATCTTGAGGCTTCTCCACGGGCTGCGGACGGCGTCCGCTGAGAAGGAATACGAGCAGCAGAAAACAAACAACGGCTCCGGCGCCACCGGCGATCATCTGAGGAGAAGGGTTGAATGATTTGGACTTGCTCGACTTCCTTTTTGACTTGCGCCGCTGAGGTTCCACATCACGTCCCTCATCGGACAGCGGCAGATCCGCGAAATCCAGCGAAGGGTCGGGTTCTACGGCGGCGAATTGTGCTCGCAGCTTTTCATCATAGGCGGCCTTCGTCGCCGGTTTGAGCAGGCACAGACGGGCCGTCGCCAGCTCGTTCAAAATCCGCGCGGCATCAGCGGCGTGCTCGCCCGACTGGTACTGCCGTACGAACCCCATTTGCCGTTCGGCGGCCCCTTCGACGACGTCCATGTCGTCTTCAAAATTCTCCAGGCCGAGCAACCGATAATGATTCGGCGGCTGATCCTTGGGAGGAATCCCGAGCCACTTGCGATACGGATCGAACATTCTTTCGTTGCCTCAGCGAAGAGAGATCTATTTTCGCGAAGAAATACGGGTTTATCATACGATTTGGTCCAACGATAAACAAAGTAGGATCGGCAACGAATTGTGTTCGTCCAAAATGTGTCAGATAGTCGTGGTTCGCTCCGCGAACCAACGCGTCTTGGTTGACAAGACTTCTGAGGACGAGGCTAATAATTGCGTTGCCATAAGAAAATGCGGCGTTGGTTCGCGGAGCGAACAACGCATTCACCGCTATTATAAAATCTGTCCACGTCGAATGATTTGTTCGGAACAAATCAAATGGGCAGGACAGTTGAATCGTTCAATACTCACCAGTGCATGACGAAGCCACCATCCACGTTGATCGTCTGTCCCGTCACTTGTGCGGTTCGGGCGGATGATAAGAATGTCACCATGTCGGCGATATCGTCCACAGATTGCCAGCGGCCCAGTGGGATCACATTGCGAACCTTGTCGCCGGCCCATTCATCGTAGGTTCGGCGCTTCTCAACCGGTTGCTGCTCGTTCCAGGCAGCCCAGACTTGTTTGTTGAGTGGCGTCTGGACCATCCCCGGATTGACCGTATTCACCCTGACCCCGTGTGAGGCCAGGTCCTTGGCAAGGCACTGCGCGAAGTTGATGTTCGCCGCTTTGCTGGCACTGTACGGAGGGTCGGTTTGCGAACCGATCTGGCCGGCGACAGATGCAACAAACACCATCGTTCCCGCTCGACGACGGACCATTCCCGGAGCGATCAACTGGGCCACGTGGACCATCCCCATCACATTCACGTCCAGAACCCGCTGCCACGACGTCGTTGCCACGTTCGTAAAGGGAAAGCCAAACTGCCCGGATGTCACTGCGGCACTGTGTACCAGATGTGTGACCGGTCCCAGTTCTTTCTCGGTCTGTTCCAGAGCGGCTGTCACCGATTCCAGCTTGCTGACATCAACAGAAATCCCGAGGGTGCATCGACCGAATTCCTTCGCCAGGTCTGCAGCGACACCGCTAACATCGCGAGCGACATCCCAGAGCGCGACGTCGCACCCTTCGCGAGCCAGACGTTCAGCACACGCCAGCCCAATGCCACTCGCCCCACCCGTAACGACGGCAACATGCCCGTGAAGTTCCAGTTCCATCCGTCGAATCTCCCCAGGTGTTACCGTCGCGTCGTCAATCGCTGTCTATCGAGACTGGCACTTCAAGCAGCACCGATTTCTGAGCAATTCGGCTTGATCCGCCCCGGCAAATCCGCGTGATCCCCGACCCCATTCGCAATTGCCAACTAAGCAAGGTCAAGAGCCATTTGCTTCATGCCGCGCAGGTCGAGCTTGCCTGTTCCCAGCAGCGGGATTTCTTCGACTTCGATGAAGCTGTCGTTGGAAGGGATCCAGAGATTCGGCAGATCTTCTTTGGAGAGTTCATCGATCACTTGCGACACCGTCTTGTTCATCTTCTTGTGCAAGACAATCAATCGTTCACCCTTCTTTTCATCGGGGATCGATGTGACTGCGACCTGAATTCCCGCGTCGGTGTTTGAGAGATCTTCGATGATCCGGGAGAGGCATTCTTCGATGCGCAGATGCGGGACCATTTCACCGCCGATCTTGGAGAAACGGCTGATCCGTCCGGTAATGTGGACGAACCCTTCTTCGTCAACGAGGCCCATATCGCCCGTATCGTACCACCCGTCCTTGATGACAGCAGCGGTCTTTTCCGGACGGTTCCAGTAGCCGAGCATTACGTTCGGTCCCTTGATGAGCAGCAAACCTTCCTGATTCACTCCCAATGGTTCGCGAGTAGTCGGATCAACGGCTCGTATGACGACACCTGGTAATGGCCGGCCAACGGAACCGAGTTTGGTTCCCTTCTGCTGGATCATGTCACTGCGATGATCCATGATGTTAACGGCAGCCGGGCCCGACGTTTCCGTTGCTCCGTAACCTTCCGAAGGGAGGACACCGAACTTATTGCGGAACTGTTCGGCCAGTTCCAGAGGAAGCTTTTCGGCACCAACAACGACCAGATCGAGCTTGTGGAACTGCTCTTTCTCGCACCGTTTCAGGTAGCCTCGCAGGAATGTCGGGGTCCCGAACAGGATTGAAACTCCGTGTTCCTGCGACAACCGGCCGACTTCCTTGGCGTCGAGGGGATTGACGTGGAACACGACCTTTGGATTCAGGCACATTGGCAGCCACAGGGCACCGACATATCCCAGCGAATGGAAGATCGGAACGACCCCCAGGACGACGTCAGACTCTTCCACCTGAAAGACCTGGTTCGCAGAATCGACCGTGGCGGCAATATTGTGTTGCGACAGCAAGACTCCCTTGGGTTCGCCTGTGGAACCCGAGGTATAGATGGTGGTGATCGGATCGTCGGGTTGGACGCGATTGAGACCCAAGGTCCATTCCAGCAACGATGCGGGAAGAACAAACGCCCCCAACCCGGCCAGCAGTCGATCAATCCCTCGAACCTGCTCTTTCATGTCTTCCAGATAGACAAACGGAACATCGAGCTTGAACGGCTTCTTCTCGATGAACTTTTTACTCGTAATGATGTGCTTTACGCCCGCGTCACGGATGCAGTAATTGATATCCTTCTCGGACATCGTGTAGTTCAGATTGACGGAGACGCGACGTGCCAGTGTGACGGCCAGATTCGCCAGGCCGCAGCCCACCGTCGGGGGGAGCAGGATTCCGACATGACGTTCGTCAGCCGCCAGAATGTCACGAATCAACACGCGCCGCAGTGCCAGCACAGAGACGAGCAATCCACCGCCGGTCAGTTCCAGACCGGTGGAGTCAGCCATGCGGGGCCGCTTCATCGACTTTTTACACGAGCGGATGAAGAGTCTTGCTGGGGGTAATTCTCTGATCTTCGACACCTCCATCGCCATCGCTCCCAGTTCTTGAACAGCAAATCGAACAGAATGAACATCTTTTGGTTCGGGGATTGGTTTACCAAACAGGATCGTCACCGGATAGGGCCACTGACGCGGCCACTTCCAGAAGAATTTACCGCCGCGAAAACTGAAGATGCTGCCCCATAGCCCATGCAGATATACCGGGATCACCGGAGCACCCGTCCCCTGAAGGATCTTGAGCATCCCTGAGGCAAACGGCTGGATCTGGCCCGTACGAGTCAACTGGCCTTCCGGGAAGATGCAGACCAGGCTTCCCTGGTTCAAGGCTTCCCGCGCAATCTTCAGCGATTGAATCAGCGACTTGGGACCACCGTCCGCCTTGATGGGAATGACCTCGTACATCCGCGCGAGCCAGTTCAGACGGGGACTGTTCACGTAGTCGGCATAGACAATGAACCGTGCCGGTCGTGGCAGGTTGATCATCATCAGAATCCCGTCGACAAACGTGACGTGATTCGGAGTGATCAGGGCAGGGCCTGTCTTGGGAATGTTTTCCAGTCCCTGGACTCGCAGCCGATAAATGGTGTGACTGGCCAACCAGATGATGAAGCGTACCGTCGCACCCGGCAGCAGCAGAATGATGTAGATGGCAACCGGGATCGTTCCAAGGCCTGCCAGCAGGAAGACAAAACTCGGAGTAAAGTGCTGTACGTCGATCATCCAGTAATACGCCACAGAAACGCCGAGGATTCCAGTAAACGCCAGAAAGTTGGTGGCAGACAACACCTGCCCCAATTGTCTCGGCTCGCTGCGATGTTGCAAGTATGCCTCCAGGGGAACATCAAACAGTCCAGCACTCCCGCCGAGAAGGCAGAGCGAAATACATGATGCAACAAAGGCTTCGTTCGGTGCCGTGTGACCCCACCAGCCAGACAGGCAAAGGAGAATCGACCAAAGCGCCATTCCGATCGCCCCCATCGGCACGATCCCCAGTTCCACATGTCCACCCGACCAGCAACCAGCGAGAACACTCCCCGCACCGACCCCCAGAACCAGCATCATCCCAAGCATCCCGATCCTGTCGGGCGGCATCTGTAATTCACGTTCACCCAACTGGTCAACGTTAAGCTGAGCCATCGATGCCAGCATCCAGAAGAAGGCGATGCCCAGTGCCGCACGCAGCAGGGGACGGTCCGCCGCCAGAATTTTCAGCGAGTTCACCGTCTCGGCAAACGGATTCCAGGGAAATCGACGGGTTGAATCGGCAGCAGGAGCAAATTCCAACCCCAGGCTGATGATCCACCCTAAGACGGCGATCCCCATGATCGTGGCCGCTGCGGGAGTGAGTGAACTGATCGACACCACAGCGTCCGCAGTCGGTTTTGCCATCGCAGCCAGTTGGCCACCAAGCAGGAAACCAAACGCAGCGGGAACAACGGTCATCAGTCCCATCAGGCCGTTGGCCTGTGACAATTGCGATTCATCGACCTGTTCGGGGATGCTTCCCGATTTGGAAGGGGAAAAGAGAGCCGCCATCGAACCTGTCAGGATCACGATTCCAAACAGGAAGTACATTTCCCCGGAAAGGATCGCGACCATCCCGGCGAGCATGATGAGGATCTCGGCAATCTTGCAGATCCGGATCACACGTGTCTTGGAAAATCGATCCGCCAGATATCCCGCGGGGGTGGCCAGAAGAATAAACGGCAGCGTAAACCCAGCCAGTCCCAGCGACAGTGCTGCTGCAGGGCCGAGAATCGGTTTCGCCAGCGGGACCACCAGCCAGCGAAAGGTTCCGTCGTTCAAAACAGTCAGGAACTGCACCGCCAGCAGGCAGAGAAAGTTTCGCGAAAATAGTGGCCGCGCCGGCGCAATGATACGAGGCGGAAGGTCATTCGATTCCTTCCAATCGTCCAATTCATCGGTCGTATCCAGATTCGCCATCAATCATCATCCTGGGAGGTCTGCAGGTTGCGCTGGTCAGGATCGACCATAGAAGTGCAGGTGCAACCGACGTACTATCCCCGATGACGCGAAGTTTGGCAATCTAACTAAAGAGTTCTTGAGGGGAGTTCTTGGTTCTTGGTTCTTCGTTCTTGGCTGGCTCGCAGTAAATAAGCTTTCCCTCGACCCAAAAACGAAGCACCAAGAACCAGGCACCAAGAACAAGGAACCAAGAACTTCAATCCTGCCATTCGCTCACAAGTCGCAGGTAATCGTCGGGAGTATCGAGATCCGTGATTGCCGCTGTTGATTCGACCGGAAGTTCCGTGACTTCATGGGAATACTCTCGGAGCAGCCAGTTCAGCCCGCGGTCGGCAGGGATTTTTGTAACTTCGCGGGCCAGACTCCATCGAAACAACGTCGGATGCCCGCGACGTTGACCACACCGCGGAACAAGAATTCGAGAGGGACTCGACTGCCAATAGTCAAGAACAGTCTCGATCAGTTGTCGGTCGAGAACCGGATGATCCGCGGGAACGAGCAACCAGCCGTCGTTGTCGTCGGGCACATATTGATTTTCGATCGATTCGATTGCAGTCGCAACACTCGATCGCATATCAGGGGGATCGACGGCAGGAATCACCAGTGAGCCATTCAGCCGGGTGACCTCGGCCTGCAGCGGAAGGTCGCTGCTGCGGACAACGACGCTTCGAGATGTGATCTGCAGATGATCCAATGCGTTCATCAATCGTTCAATGACCGTCTTTCCCGCGAGATTCAGCAACAACTTGGGCTCACCCATGCGTCGGCTGAGACCAGCGGCGGGGATGACGGCAAACAATCGCTCGGGGTGAGTCATAGCGACATTCCTTGACACTCGGCAGCCAGCGTTTGAGAATCCATGGACTGACGGTTCGATGCCACACTTCGGGAAGAAACAATGGTAGCGAGGGACTTACGTCGATTGGCCTGGTCAAGTGGGGGCATCGTGGCAATCGCCTTTGGAATCGCTTCCTGGACTGTTCTCGCGGCTCCACCGACAAAGTTAACGCCAGCCGTCGCGACACCTGAGGACCTGACCGCAGAGATTCGCTCGTTGTTAACATCGATCGAAGAAGGATTGTCGTCGCCCGAATCGTACCGAGATCGCCAGCAGCAACTGAAGCGGCAGGCGGTCCAAATTGCCATATTTTCTCAAGCTCTGGCAGACTACGAAAGTGAAACTCCCCTCAAGAAGACTGCTCCGGACATTCGCGATGCGGCACTCGCCATCGCAAAGTCGGCTTCTCTGAATGAATCGGCGTCGCAGGTCACGATCATCAAGCAGGCGTTGGAAGGAAGCTCGACGGGAACGGCGGTACGTGAGATCGACTGGAGCCGTCTGGCACGAGCCGGTGCGATGATGGGGGCAATGAAGGAACGGAGCGAAGCGATTCGGCGAGGGTTGCGGCGTCCGAAAGACCCCGACGCAGAGAGTCGTCAGGCACTCGCCATCGCCTTGATGGCTCTTGTCGTGCATGGGGATACTCATGCGGTCAAAGATTCCGCCGACAAGCCGGCGTGGCAGGAAGCGTGCCTGGAATTGCAGGGACACATGTCGAAAGCCGCTGCGGCCATCAAATCTCGCGATGGATCAGCAGTGGAACATTTCCGCATGGGGATGGAAGCCTGCGATAAGTGTCATCAGAAATTCAAGCCGTGATCGTTTGCAGTCACAAGAAGGATGAGATCTGTGGGTAACCGTTCTGACAGCGATCCGAAGGCACTTTCCGTTTCCCAGAATTCGGGCTGCGGCGGATGCTTCGGCTGGAGCTTCGCGCTCGTTTTTCTGGCAGCCGGGCTGGCCATGACTTGGTTCCTGACACTTCGGCCCCTCTGGGGAATCTATGAGGCGCAAGACTGGGTTTCGACTCCGTGCGAGATCGTTTCCAGCGGACTGAAGCACAACGGGGAAGGCAGCACTAAACTGGAGGTTGTCTACACGTATACCTTCGATGGAGCTTCATATCGCTCCGAACAGTATTGCTTCGTGTCGGCGTCAACCAACACATCAACCGCCTGGAAGAATCAGGTTGTCGCGGATCTACCAGCAGGTAAGGCGTCCACCTGTTTTGTAAACCCGAAAAACCCATCGGTTGCAGTCATTGATCGGGGCTGGGTTCCCGACATGTGGTGGTGTCTGTTCCCGCTCCCCTTCGTACTTGTCGGAGGCCTTTTCTTCCTGGCAATGATCGGCGTCATTGGAACAACCCCCGCCAGCGCGGCCGGTACCTGGCGACCGCAGACATCTGCTTCAGTAGAGTCCAACGTTGACGATGAAAGAGACGGCGATGCCTACGAATCACCATACCGTCCCAACACCGACAAGAACGATGGCCCAGTCACGTTGAAGCCCGAGGCGACCCCGCTTCAGATGATGATTGGATCTTTGTTCCTGGCACTGTTTGTGAACGGAATCCTGCTGTTTTTCGCGTGGGATCCGATTCAGCAGTTTCGGGGCGGTGGATTTGGAGTTCTGAGTTGGTTCACCACGCTGTTCATGATTCCCTTTGTCGCTGTCGGCCTGGGACTCATCGGCTTCGTGATCTACTGCTTTCTGAGCCTCTTCAATCCCGTACCAACGCTGGTCGTAAGTTCCGCAGCGATCCCCCTGGGTGAGGAACTTCGCGTGAATTGGACACTCAGCGGCCGAGTCTATTCGATTCGTGAATTTCGAATCACGTTGAAGGGGACTGAGAAGGCGACCTACCGCCGCGGAACAAATACCGTGACTGATAAATCGGTGTTTGCCCTGATTCCGATCTTTGAAACGACGCAATCGTTTGACATGGAAGAAGGCTCGGCAACGGTCACGATCCCGGCAGACTCGATGCATTCTTTCAGTTCGGCCAACAACAAGATGGAATGGACGCTTGAAGTGCGTGGTGAAATCGCGTTGTGGCCAGACGTCGCAGCGGCATTCCCGATCACGGTGCTCCCTCAGTCAAAGGACACTGCGTGACCGTTGACATAACGGTAGTCCCCCGTGAGTTTCCAGGGGTAAACCGCTATCTGGTCAGACCGCATTTCATTGGACGTGATTGGAGCACGAGTGTTCTTTCCATGACAGGCAAAACTGATGGAACCGAACGGCAAAGACCTCGCTGAATTCGCGCGTCTCGGTCTTCGATTTCACATCTTGCCTCTGTCATCGGTGACGACATGGGCAGACGGGATCATTGCGGAAACCAACTTTCCCGCCCCCTGGCTCATTGACCTCGCGATGGCCGACGACATGGAATCGATCGAGAATGCGCTGAGACACGTCCCGGGCGAGGCGCAAGCCGATCTAGCGATCCGCCTCTTTCTCGCTTTGGTGTGCCGTCAATGGCGTTCGGGAAATCTGAGCATCGGGTACGTCCGCGAGATCGGCTGGTCACTGCATTGCGAGTCGGCTCTCCCCAGTCTTGATGGTCAGGCCGACTGGGGGGTATGCCTCGAAGTCGAATGTGAAGAACTTGACGCAGGCTGGCGCACCGAGGACGATCTGCGTGCGTCGATTGAACAGAAACTCGCCCAGTATTCCGATCTCGAAGGGAAGCTTCCTGCCTGGGCTTAACAGTGTCTGGCTGCTAAGCGATTTGGCGTGTGACTCCCGAAGATTATAGAGACCAACGCGACTTGACCATCGTGCTCAAACCAAAACATGAACCTTCAAGAACGCCTCAACTCCGTGAATTGGGCCGACTACGAATCAGCGTGCGGTTTCGATTCCAGGGAGATTCCGTCTTTGATTGTCCAGTTGAATGACAGCGATCAAGCGACGACGATGACAGCGATTGAACGGCTGTGGAACGTCGTGTGTCACCAATCGAACGTCGGATCGAACGCAGTTCCCGTCCTACCATTTCTGACCGAACGACTGGAAACAGCCACTTCAGAGCTTCAGTCCGAGATACTCGACATTATTTATTCATTTGCTTGTTATGGCCGTGCTTGCAGCGAACGAATGCACGAACTTGAACCGATTGGCTGGCGAAAGTCACTTCTCGACGAACTGATTCAATACCGACCATTGTTTGCGTCATTCATTGGTTCGAAATCTGAAGACTTGGTGAAATGGGGCGAAATGATCGACATGCAATTACAGCTCGCGGAAGCATGTCGCTACGGATAACGATGGCAGCCTTTCAGTTGGCGGTCAGGAAAATTTCGCCTGATTCGGCGGACGTCACTTCTCAAGAAACAGCGGTGACTGCACAACTTCATGGATCAGCGTCCGGAACCCATAGTTCTTTTCACGGACTCGTGCGACGATGTTTTCAATCGGTTCTCGATCAATCGCCTGCGGAGCCCGGCCGGTTGAATAGGTGACCAGTTTTATCGCAAGCGACCGCGTCAACTGATCCTTGTCGGCCAGCAAAAGCTGCTTGTATTCATCAATGTTGGCGAAGCGGCGACCGTCTTGCAGCACATCCGACGGATCAACCTTTGGGCCGCGTGCGTAGTGCATCCGCCGGCCGTCGATCGTCACCGGTTCTCCCAGACCCCGACTGCGGTAGTTTTCTCGCCAGCCACCGATCACGTCGAAGCTTTCCAGTGCGAAGCCGGGCGGATCGATCTGGCGGTGGCAACTGGCACAGGTCTCCACATCACGATGCTTCGCTAGTTGCTCGCGAATCGTCGTTGCGCCACGGATATCGGGTTCCACGGCCGGAACGCCATCCGGCGGAGGCTGTGGTGGGGTTCCCAGGATCCGATCGAGAACCCAGGCACCGCGAACAACAGGAGATGTCGTCGTCCCATTTGCGGTCACCTTCAAAACGCTGGCCATGGTGAGGACTCCTCCCCGATGACTCTCAGGTGGAAGCATCACCTTGCGAATCGCGTGTCCTTCAACTCCAGCGATTCCGTAATGTCGTGCCAATCGTTCATTGAGCATCGTGAAGTCGGACGCGACAAAGTTCGTCAGGCTCAGATCCTGCTTCAATACCTCTTCAAAAAACTGCTGCGATTCCTGCAACATCGCCGCCTTGAGCAGGTCATCAAACTCCGGGTAGAGCAAATGATCGGGCTCCGTGAAGTCGAGGTCTCGCAGCTTCAGCCATTGCCCGACAAAGTTTTCCGTGAACGCTTTCGAATTTGGATGCTTCAGCATCCGTTCCACCTGAGCCACAAGCACAGCGGGTTCATGCAACTTGCCTGAGACCGCGACTTGTCGCAGTTCCTCGTCGGGCATCGTACTCCAGAGGAAATACGACAAACGACTCGCCAGGGCCTCATTATCCAGTCGGCCAGGCAGTTCACGCAGGAAGAGAAATCCTGGTGAAACGAGGACTCCCTTTAAGGCAACTCGAACCGACTGCTCGAACGAATATCCTTCCGCCAGCCGCGATTCAACAATTGCCACAAACGGGTCGACATCCACGTCCTTGATCGCTCGACGAAACGCGCGACCCAGAAATCGTGTCAAAATCTGCCGGGCGTCTTTCACCGGATTTTCTGAGACGACTTCAACACGATCACTTTGATTGTAGACTGGAGCCTTCTTCTGCGGCAGATCGCCGAACAGTCGTCTATGGCATTCCGGTGGCCAGGATTCGTGCAATGGCCCTTCCACTTCGACCCATTCCACAGCCAGTCCGGGGCCGCTGTAGGTTTCGGCACCGATTTTGTCGACGGTTTGAGCGGTCGCTAATCCATAGGGTGAAAGACGGATGGTACTGCGAGCTTCCAGATGATCCGTAAACTCGGTAACCGACGCCGCGTCGGGGGTTGCATCGAAGTAACCAACCAGATGACTGCGGGTTCCCATCAACATCGGCCCCGCATCGATGCGAAAGGTCACCGGCTTCTCGCCACTTTGGAATCCTCGTGAACTGATTCGAAATCGATAGAGACCTCGATCCGGGGGATAGAACTGTGAAACCGTGATGGAGTTCCAAGCAGATGAACTGAACATCACAACCGCGTCATCCAGTTTGCGATAAACTTTTTCAGTCGCGATCTTGACCTGACGTTCATCGTGAAATCGAAGTTGCTTCTTGACGAGTGGCGGTTGCGGACGATTGGCGATGGCAAGTGCCAGCGCCTGGTCGGCCGCATCCAGATAGCGTTCCATCAGGAATGACGAGGTGTGCAGCGCTTCGGCACTGTTATCAAATCCATCGGCCGCCGAGTCCGCAGGAAGCAGATCCTGCAGATCGATCACAATCCCCAGCAGATCTCGAATCGTGTTTTCATATTCGACGCGATTCAGCCGCCGTAAGACAACGCGACCAGCAGCCCGCCTCGCCGCCTCAGCCTGTTCCAGTCGACGTGTTAACTGGTCAACAACTCCGTTTGCCGCGGCGGCATCCGGCTTCGGTTCCCGTGCTGGCGGCATTTCCCCGCTGCGAACTCGCTTTAGAATTCGTTGCCAGAGTTCCAGGGTCGCGGGACGCGTGAGATCAAGGTTGGCCTGATCAAGCCGCAGCTTCTTTTCGGCCCGTTGGGCGCCATGACACCGCACACAGTGGTCAGTCAGAAAACGACTGATCTGGGGATCGGCAATTATCACGTCTTCAGCGTTCACACTCGACGAAATGAGCGAGATGATCGCAAGGAACACCAGCGGAACAGATCGCAATCGCATTGATGATCCTCCACGCAGCGAACCTGATTCCAAATGATCTCGATCAAGGCTTCATCACCTTGATCACTTTGCCGTTTTCCACAAAGCTGATCGTTTTGTACTGCTTCTTCGGGATGCTGACGATCAACGGGCTGGCAAACGTCGCCGAGGGTTGTTTCATTTCTTTCGCCGAATAATGCACTTCAATCTCGTCATTTGATTCGACAACCTTCTTGACGGTGTAGTCCCAGATCGAAGTTCCACGCTTGATGGCCCCGATCACCTGCTGAGTCTCAAACACGTCTTTCGGAAGACGGTGTGATTTGTCACCCATGACAAATGCCACCCCAAAGCATTTGTCAAAAGCCTGCTGATTCACGCAGACCACACACGACTCTTTTGCATCTGGCTCGAACTGATTCGAAACGAAATACCCATCGTAGCTGTCAAACTTGACTGGGGTCGGTTCTGCGGAACTTGCGGCATTCACACTGAAGATTCCTGAGATCACCGTCATTGTGAGGAATGATATCGAACGTCGTGAGTACAACATCAGGCGATTCCCTTTGTTAGAGGTGTGTAGCGATCTTATCAACAACCAGCTTTCCTACGTTCAGCGAAGCTGTCGCAGCGGGGCTGGGAGCATTACAGACGTTGATCACCAGGTCATTTTCCAGGATCAGGAAATCCTCGACAAGGTTACCGTCTCGTGAAAGAGCCTGAGCACGAACGCCAGCAGGTGCAGTGACAAGGTGTTCGCTGCGAATTTCCGGGACCAGACGCTGCAGAGCGGTTACAAATGCCGACTTATTGAATGATCTCCACATCTCATTCAGACCCATCCGCCAGTGCTTCCAGGCCATCCGCAGGAATCCAGGATAGGTCAAGGATTCCAGCGTGTCGATCAGATTAAAACTGGTCTTGTAGTAGCCTTCTCGCTTGAAAGCGAATACGGCATTCGGTCCACATTCGACACCACCATGGATCATCCGAGTGAAGTGAACACCCAGGAATGGAAAATTGGGATCGGGGACCGGATAAATCAAACCACGGCATAAGTGATGAGCGGATGGCTTCAGTTCGAAGTACTCCCCGCGAAAAGGGACAATCTGTGCATCAGGCCGCTGACCTGATAACCACGCGACTCGGTCAGAGAACAGTCCGGCACAGTTCACGACCAGCCGAGATTCAATTTCTCCAGCACCACTTTGAATGATCATTCGACCTTCGCGGCGAAACATCCCCGTCACCCTGGCACTCGTCTTGATCGTGCCACCTGCTTCAGTGATCCGTAGCGCTAACCGGTCGCAGACCTGCCGGTAGTCGACAATCCCTGCTTCGGGAACATGGATTGCTTTGATACCTGCCGAATGCGGTTCGATTTCACGCAGCCGATCACCATCCACTATCTGACAATTCACACCGTTGGCCTGACCACGTTCATAGATTTTTTCCAGGCGTGGGATTTCGTCAGGACTCACAGCGACAATGACCTTGCCGCACAGGTCGAACGGAATACTTTCCTTTTGGCAGAAGGCTTCCATCGCCTGCTTCCCTTCACGGCAGTTCAAGGCGCGCAGGGACCCCGGCTTGTAGTAGATTCCCGAGTGTAGCACGCCGGAATTATGGCCGGTCTGGTGCTGAGCAACTTCCCGTTCTTTTTCCAGGACGATGACGTTCTTTCCGGGAAATCGTTCCTGAAGACGATAGGCCGTTGCCAGTCCGACAATGCCTCCTCCGATAATGGCCACGTCCGCCTGCTGCATCGTATTCATTCCATCCTGCGAATTCGTTGTGAGGTTCAGTCCGTCGGCCGTGAGTATAGTCGACGCAGCTTACCCGGGCTAACCATTCGAATGCATCGCCGCAGCACGTCGTTTCATCACTTTACAGCGTCTGCCTGCATCGAAGGTGTTGTCACATCAGCACTTCAACGCAGGCACAAAGCACTGAGAAGTTTACAGGCTGTCCACGCACTTGTCTTGGATTTCGACCAAAAAAGGAGTGATTGACGACTTCCGAAACCGCTGTCGGGCGAGATTCGCAAGCCGGTACGAATGGAGGCAGATGTCACGCAAGCCGCAAATGCACAAAGCTTCTGACCATTAGCAATACAGAAGCGCGAATCGAAGAAAATGACGAGCGGCATTTCCTTGCGTCACTGCGCCTTGGCGTCTCTGCGTCAACTTCCTTTCTCAAGGAAGTCAGGAGCCGTTGTTTTGTTTCCATGCCCGACTGCCAATGCGGCGGTCAACGCGGATGTCGTTCCGAACATACGCGAGACAATGGATTCAGATGAAAGATCGACCAGTCGCAGGCGCGTGGAATCTGTCGCGAGGTTCCGACAGGTGGCGGCACGAATGGAACATATTTATTGTCCCGCCATTCGACGATGCACAGCGACGGATCCTCCAACGGAACCTGGAACTGATAAGCAACGCGTGTCGGATGGCCGTTTTGTGTCTCCAGAATGTTCACCATGAATCGTGGGAGTTCAATCCGTTGCCCTGCACGAAATGGCTGTCGCTCTGGATTGCGATACAACGTGGAAAACGGGTCGTTCAGCAATCTCTCGGGAACCGAAATTTCGAGAGTATTCTCGTCTGGCCGAGAGACTTCAAACGGAGAGAGGGCACTGGAGAGCAGGCGTGTGGTCCGAGCACGTACCAGCCCCTCGTCCAGTCGTGCAAGATCCATATACAATGGATACATTCCATGCGGAGCATTCAGCAGAATCAGATCCTGTTTGGCAAATCCGGGATGATTGAAACTAGCGCTGCGAGCGGAAACCATCAGGTCGCTTCCAGAAACGCCAAAGCCGACGATCAACGTCGGGAGCAGGATCGCGGCGATGATCGTGTGGAGAACAATCCAGAGTTTTGCCAGTCGTCTGGCGTACCATTGATAGCGTTCCCCCGTGGGAAGGATATTCGAATCATTGCGTTTCAATTGCACGAAGCGGGCGATCAGGCCCGATGCCGGAATGTTAAAGATCATCGTCAATCGATCCGTCGCCAGCCCTGCGCACAGCGGCACGACGGCGATGATCAAGCAGATGGCAAAGAATTGCAGCAGCCGGTCTTGACGAATCGCTGGCCAGACAATCACCGCAATGGCAACTGTCATCAGTACGGACGCCAGGACCATCAGATGTCGAGTTGTCACGTCGGAAAATGTCGAAATGGTGGCAGACATCAATCCCAATGAGGACGCAAAATATACGGGCGCACGTTGTGCCATCCCGACCAGGAAAGCCAGCAGGTCACTGCGGGGATCGAGATAACTTCCTGATTCCACAGCGCCGCATTCGAGAATCCGGTACATCACGAGCCAGGCCAGACCCACCAGCCCACACGGTAGTAGACTGAGAAACTTTCCCCGCCATGTTGTTGAATCGAGGACAACGGCATATGCGAAAAGGCAACCCCCGATCGCCACCGCGGATTCTCCACAGAGCAACGCAACGGCAAAACAAACGGGTGCTGCGATTGCTGCAGCAACAGAGCGAGATTCACGCCAGACACAATGCAACAGCCATGTCAGACATCCGAAAAACGTCATCATCAGCAGATTGCGATTCGCGATCCAGGCAACGGTAATGGCGTGTTCGTCGCGCAGGGCATAGATCAATCCTGCCAGCCCAGCGGCTGCCATGTTTGTCCACGTACCGGCTGCGGGGCTCTGCGTTGCTGCGGGTTCTGTTGATACTGCCGATGGATTGTCAGCGAGTGTGAAGAGTCGGCGAAACAGGAAACAGACGACCACGACCGTTGCCGCAAGCCAAGCGGAGGAGTGCAGATGCATCAGCCATTTCTGCTGCGGCCAAAAATTCTGATCCACAAGGTGCGTTGCCGCTGCCAGGGGTCGAAAGAACTTCATCCGAAAGCTGTCAGAGGTCCACCATGGCAACAGGCCACGATCCCTGTCCAACTGGTTCCGGACAGGATCTCCGATGCTCCATGTGAACACGTCCAGGAGCGGACTTCCCGTCCCCAGTTTTAACTCGCCGCGCAGGATTGCCTGATGATAGAAGTCGTCCAGCTGAAAACCATTCGGGCAGGCGACAAGACTGAAAAGCAGCGCCGTCATTCCGGCCATCCAAGGCCAGTATTGGCGCTCCAGTAACTTGCCGATCCATTGCGTTCGCTTGGGGGGCTGGTCAATCGATTTCGCCAAAGGCGGGGCTGACCAGCTCACTGAACCCTCCAACAGATGGTTCGACGGTTCAGTCGAATAGATAGCTGACGGATTCGTTTCGGTGAATTCGCCGGATGGCTTCACCAAGTAGGGGCGCGACGGACACGACGCGAATGTTTGGCAACATCTGCTCGGGCTTTAAGGTCAGGCTGTTGGAGACGACGATTTCGACGATCGGGACTTCGCGAAGTCGCTGGGCTGCCTGACCGCAGAAAACGGCGTGAGTGGCACCGACGTAAATTCGGCTGGCACCATGCTGGGCAACTGTCTTGACCGCGCCCGCCATCGAGCCGCCGGTTGTGATCATGTCGTCAAAAATGATGCAAGTCTTGCCGGCGATGGGACCACCGATCAGATTTTCCTGACGGGTCTCAAACGCATTGGCGCGCCGTTTGTCGACGATCGCAAACCCGCCCCCCAGATGATCGACGTGCTGAAGCGAGCGTTTGATGCTCCCTTCATCCGGGCTGACGATGACCAGGTTTTCCTTGGGAAGGTTCAGCGAGCGGAAGTAGTCGTCGAGGATCGGAGCGGCATACAAGTGATCGACCGGACAATCGAAAAATCCCTGGATCTGCGCGGCGTGCAAGTCCATCGCCAGGACGCGATCAGCCCCCGCCTTGGTAATCAGATTGGCGACCAGTTTTGCCGTAATTGGGACTCGCCCCATATCTTTACGATCCTGGCGAGCGTAACCGTAATAGGGGAGAACAGCAGTGATACGCGCTGCGCTGGCCCGATTACAGGTGTCGATCAGGATCAGCAACTCCATCAAGTTTTCGTTGACGGAGGGACCGGTCGGCTGGATCAGAAAGACGTCGCGGCCTCGGACGTTCTGGTCGAGGCGGACCGAGATTTCTCCATCCGGAAAATTCCCCAGTTCCACCGCTCCCAGGCCAATCCCCAGGTAGGACGCAATTTCGGCGGCGAGTTTCGGATTCGCACGTCCACTCAGGATACAGAGTTCATCATGCATGAATTGGCTGCTGGACCGGTCGTAGGC
>JBAWWJ010000030.1:0-45628 GCA_037146815.1 Planctomycetota bacterium | reverse complement strand
AATTCCGGGTGCATGCTTTGAGTCAGGCGTTCCTCCTGACCTGTCTTCATGTCATGCAGAAACAGATAGATTGTGTTGCCACGGTGGCGTGCAAAGACCAGAAAATGTTGATCTTTCGACCAGCAAGGACGCTGTTTGAAAAAGCCATCGCTGGTAATTCGCAGGGGCTTCTCCTGAGCCGTTGACGAGTGCACGAATCCGATCGCAAAGAGGGTCATCACAACGGAAGTTCGGACAGTGCTCGAATTGCGCGGATGGGAATTGCTGTTCACAACAACTCCTCGATCAACGATCCCTGAGGAAGCAGTCCATTTGTGGTCAGCGCCGTCGTGGTAATACCCAACTGTCCCAGGACAGTGGCGAACAGATCCGCTGGGGTATACGCCCGTGAAACGGGATATTCTGCCAGCCGGTCACTGGCACCAATCACATGGCCAGCCCGCAACCCGCCCCCGGCGACGAGTGCGGAATAACAATGTTCCCAATGGTCTCGACCTGCCTTATTGTTGATTTTCGGTGTTCGTCCGAACTCACCCACCGCCACGACGACAGTTTCCGACAGACGTCCACGTTCCTGCAGATCATCCAGCAATGCGGCAAGTGCCTGATCCAGCATCCACGAATGCCGATCCTGGTATTGCTGGAAGTGTCTGTCGTGCGTGTCCCAGCCTCCATCACCAGCGTCTTCAACCGGTTCGACATGGGAGCTCCAGTTGACCTGTACGAATCGAGCACCCGCTTCGACCAGGCGTCGAGCCAGCAGGCAGCACTGCCCGAATCGAAACCGCCCGAATTTCCGACGGACCGATTCAGGTTCACGTTCGACGTCAAACACATCGCGTGCCCCAGGCTTCGTGAGGAGCGAAAAGGCCTGCTGATAATTCTGATCCAGACGCTCGACTTCCCTCGAACGATCGAGTTTCCGAGCAAGTTGATTCACCGCACCCAACAGTTGCTCGCGGGCATCAATTCCACTGGCCGACAATCCGTCCATCAATTGCAGATCGGGAATCTGAATCCCCTTGTCGGGGTCATAGTCGAGACGAAACGGATCATGCAAGGTCCCTAGCCCAGCCCCTCCTTCCCCACGGATGGCCCGCTTCCCCTGGTGAAGATGGCCACCCAGCGTCAGGAACCGTGGCATAGCGGGCGAGAATCCCAGGACCTTCGAGACGATTGACCCGTGTGCTGGCTTCAAGGTGCCGGGCAGCACCAGCCCACCCAGGCTGGCGGAACCAGCGATATCTCCTGTCAGTCCGATGGTCCCTGCAATCCCGTGGTCATTCGAGCCCGCTTTCATGGAGCGGATGATCGTATACATTTCCGCTCGACGCGCTGTCTGCGGAAGCAGTTCGCAGATGTCGAGTCCAGGGACTGTTGTGGCAATGGGACGATACGGCCCGCGATACTGAACGGGAGCATTGGGCTTCATGTCGAATGAATCGAGGTGACTCGGACCGCCCCACAACCAAAGCAGGATGACCGACTTCGCTGGAGTTCTGACCGCCGTTTCAGTCCACTCGTTCGCTTCCAGACGAAGGAGATCAGCGAGATTGATACCCGCAGCGGTCAAGGCCCCGGCACGCAGCAACGCCCGTCGAGTCCATGTTCGACAACTGCGAGTCGATATCTGACCAATCCCCAACATATGTTCTGCCCCCGGCCGATGTTGAACATATCTTGCGGTAGCAAGTCAGCAGACGCAACAGGGAACCGATTGACAGACCGCGGGGACTGGATTTTTGAGAAGATCATTTGCATCAGGCGATTCTGGATCTTGTCATCGATTGTCAGCGTTACTACCCGCAGGCGGAATTCACCCGCGGGTAGACAACCTCCACGAATACGGCAGCTAAGTCACACCCCCCAGCATTTTTTTCGCCGGACCTACTTTTCAAACGTTTCCGGCGCCAGCAGCTTTGTCATTTCGGCCGACTTCATGTTCTCGGGAGTCGCCACGAACTCCCCGGTTCCGACCCGCTTTTCCACCGCTTTGCCACGAATCTTGCTGACCATGGCGATCACCGACTGGTAACCCATGGTGACCGGATCCTGCAGCACAATGCCGTGGCAGGCTCCGGATTCCATCGCTCGAATCAGCGATTCACTCGGATCGAACGCAATAAACTTTACTTTACCGAGCAGTTCGGTTTCCTTCAGTGCCCCCAGTACACCGATGGCGTTCGGTTCACACACTGCAAAGATTCCGTTGACTTCGTCTTTGTACTTGTTGAGGACTTCGGTCGCCTTGGTCAGCGAATCTTCCTGCTTCGTTCCCGCATATTGATCGGACGACAGAACCTTGATGTCAGGGAACTCTTTGGCGAGGACTTCCAGGAAACCATCTTCGCGCTGTTCCGTGCTTTCACTTCCCGCGTTGTAGCGCAGGACGATCACGCCCCCCTTGCCACCCAGAGCTTTCGCCATTTCACGAGCCGCCAGTTCGCCACCCTTCCGATTGTCGGTGGCAACATAACTGGTGATCTTGGATTCATTCTGCAGCCCGCTGTCGAAAATCACAACAGGAATTCCGGCATCAACTGCTTCATGAACGGGCCCCACCAGCGCCTGTTTATCGAGTGGCGCGACGCAGATTCCATCCACCTTCTTGGTCACAAAGTCCTGGACGACACTGATCTGGCCATCACGGTCGTCTTCCAGCAAGGGGCCTTTCCAGAGGATTTCGACATCCCCCAGTTCCTTGGCCGCTTTCTCAGCGCCTGCATGAACGGATTTCCAGAAGACGTGCGTCGTTCCCTTGGGAATCACTGCGATCTGAAGCTTCTTCCCACCGCTCCCTTTGCTGCTGGTACCTTGGGTGTCGGCGGGTTTGTTCGTTCCACAGCCAGCAGCCACCAGAGCGAGGCAAACGAGAAGTCCAAGCGAGCGTCTCATGAATTCAAACTCCACAATCAGTGTCAGAACATCAGTACGAGGGACCGCATGGTAACAATCCGCCGGTAGCCGCAGGAAGTGATTCCGAGGTCTTCGACAGGTCAATCGCTGACGGAATCGCATTCCTGGTTCAAGCACCGCAGGCGTACGACTGGAAAATCAGTCCCTGATCCGGTGACGTAAGTGCTTTTCGAGGAAATCGAAGGTCCCCTTCCCGTTGATTTCGTGAAGTCCATCGAAGACCTCGATCTCTGTCCGATCACCAATGCGTAGCGCGTCATAGAGTCGGCGGACCTTGGCGTATTCGTAGGCAACCCATTCATCGGGAGCCACGCCATCACCGTGTCCTCGTTCAACCATAAACGGCCGTGGAGCCAGCAGCGCTACCATCTCGCCATAGTTGTATGTCGACCCCATGTCGAAGTACGGCATCTCCCACTCGACCGTGAACATGAACGTATACTTGGCATCGGTCGCAGCAATCTTCCGAGCCCAGTCATTGAAATCGGCCGAACAGATCGAAAGACAATAACGATCCAGCAGCGGGGGAATCCGCACGGCAGTCTCACCGCCGTAACTGAGTCCGTAGAACGCCATTCGATCGGGGTCGACGTTTGGAAGTGAAGCGAGCCAGTTCAGGATCTGCTCGTGCTGCGCCAGGATGAACGAGAACAGCGATCCCTTGACCGAGTTGGCTTTGCGACTGAGAAACCGATACTTGTCTTCGCCGCGATAAGGGTTGTGAGGAGCGAACACGATGAACCCGCGATCTGCCAGCTTTGCTGCGTAGTCGTGATACGCCTTCTCATCCCCTTCGATGACATGCCTGGGAATCCCGTTGCGGCCATGTTGACAGACCACCACCGGTCGTCGTTCTCCCTCTTTCAAGTCTTTGGGAAGCAGTAGCACTCCCCAGGCAATGACATCGGGGAAGACATCCAGCATGACCTCGTAACCGACCCATCGCTCACGATCATAGATCTTGCGGGCTCGCGGATTGAACGGAAGCAACCGGTCATCGAAACTTCCCAGGACTTCGTCTCGAAAGTAATTGCGATATTTTTTCGTACTCTCCGTGAAGGCTTCGATCGAGCGGCCCTGAGACAGAGTTGTGACCGGAAAGTACTTGTCTCGGGTGTGATCGGATTCGCGAACCAGTCGCTGGACGAATCGTTCGAGTTCCAGCACCTGACGACGTTGACGCTCTGCGGCGTCGGGTCGGAAGTCCGACGGGCGACCGGGCGAAACAAGCGGGGGTGATGCCGGGGCCTTGATTCCCAGTGATTTCAGGAACTGGCTGGCAGCCGCACCTGACAGGGGTTCAGCCAGGAGTGTGGGCTTCTCGGAATTTGAGATCAGCGTTCGTTCCTGGAACCCGCCCGGAACAAGCTGGTCCATCCGGCGAAACTCATCGTTGACGACTTTCCATTCGGGCGTGGTGATTCGTCCGGCTGCAGCACCTCCACGACGACCGGGGGAAACCGCCGGAGGCCCATCAACATGAGGTGCCGGACTGTACTCCACAATCAGCGGCCGCGGTGCCACCATGGCTCCCAGTTCCGCATCGCCGAATTCACGGGTGAGTGACCAGACATGTCGATAGATCGGCTCTTCCCACGGTCGCGTCCGCGCATCGAAGTACCCGCTCACCAGACAGCTTTTTAACCGCGAGTCCACAGCGGCCGAATAAAGGGCCAGCAGCCCCCCTTCACCGTAACCTGCCACAGCGACTTTTGCCTGTTGACCATGTCGTGCTTCGATCCAGTCTGCTGCGGAAAGTACCTTTTGAACTTCGAAGCCGATGATGTGCCGGCCCATGTGGTACGCCTGACGCCAGATCCATTCCCGATGTGGTTGATTCGTGAATGCGACCTTCTCGTTCCCCGACCAGCGATCTGTCCGATCAATCAGCACGGGGATCAACACCTGGACGCGTGCGCCGACCAGATCCCAGGCGAATCGCTGATTCGGATTCAGCACCAGATCTTCCGGGGTCTGACTGGCGTCAGGCAGCAGAATCGTATGGGCTACGGGTGCCTGGAGAGGTTCGATCAACAGTCCCTCGGCGGTCACGCCATCCAGGACACTCCAACGGACACGAAAGACTCGCCCCTGGGGGCGCTCGGCGATCATCGCTGGCTTGTCGTCTTCAGCAATCCGTTCCAGGTGCGGAGCAACTCGCGAATCCACCAGTCCGATGATCTTGCGAAACTGCTGCCGATTTGCCGCAATCGATTTCTCGTAGGCATCAACCGACGATGTGTCACGTTTCCACAAGAGCTCGCGACGCTCGATCGCATTTGCAATCTTGTGATCGATGAAACGATGCAGACCATCCATCATCTGGTCGGCGAGGTCACCTTCAACGGTCAGCGGCGTTGTCCCCGGCAACTGCTGCGGCGAATCGGCCGAAAACGCTGGCGACGCCCAGAACAGACAAAAGCCAATCAACAGCAGACGTACCATGACGAGATCCTCGCATCGGGAAAATTGAGACGTCGTGAATATACGTCTCCCGAGCGCGGAATCGCTACCGAACGTCAGGACATGCTTCGTTCAATGGAACGGCAAACCCGTTGATAGAATTACGACCATCAGCCGGAACGTGTTAGCGTCCGGTTCTGGACTATCAACGTAACCCATCGTCATTCGAAACCGGACGCTAGCGCGTTCCGACTGATGGGTGCACCGCATTCAACGTCTGGATTTGAAAATTATCATGCAAAATGGGCTCGGCAATAGGAACATTCTCACGCCAACAACTCCTTGATGACCCGACACGGTTCAACCCCCGTTAACCGCTGGTCCAGTCCCAGAGATTTGTAGGTCAGGCGTTCATGGTCGAATCCCAGCAGGTGCAGAACTGTGGCGTGGAAGTCGTGTATGTGAACCGGGTCCTTGACGATGTTGTAGCTGAAATCGTCTGTTTCACCGTAGATTGTTCCCCCCTTGGTCCCGCCCCCTGCCATCCACATCGTGAAGCAGCGTGGATGATGATCTCGTCCATAGTTCTGCTTGGACAATCCCCCCTGAGAATAGATCGTTCGACCAAACTCGCCGCCCCAGATAATCAAAGTCTCATCGAACAAACCTCGCTGCTTCAGGTCCTGGATCAAGGCATGGCAGGGTTGATCGATGTCTCGACACTGGCTGGGGAGCCGTCCGGCAACGTTGGCGTGAGTGTCCCAGTTGTTAATGTACAACTGAACGAAACGAACCCCGCGTTCTACCAGACGTCGTGCCATCAGCACGCTGTTGGCGAATGTCCCCGGCTTCTTCACTTCATCGCCGTACATGGCCATCGTTGCTTCGGTCTCTTTACTGAGATCCGTCAGCTCAGGGACACTCGACTGCATGCGGTACGCCAGTTCGTATTGTTCGATGCGGGTGCGAGTCTCGGGATCGCCCAACTGGCCATACGTCAATTCGTTGAGCTGCTTTAACCCATCCAGTGTCTTGCGGCGAATCTCGCCCGGAACACCTGAGGGATTATTGATGTACAGGATCGGGTCCCCGGCACTGCGGAACGAAACGGCAGCATGCTCGCCCGGTAGGTACCCCGCTTGCCAGAGTCGAGCGGAAATCGCCTGGACTTGCTCGGTATTGGTCGGACGAGCCACCATCACGACGAACGTCGGCAGATCATTGTTCAATGAGCCGAGACCATAGGATGTCCAAGCTCCCAGGCATGGACGACCTGTTATCTGGTTCCCAGTCTGCATCATACTGATGGCGGGTTCGTGGTTGATCGCTTCGGTATGCATGCTGCGAATGAAGCACATGTCGTCGACCACTTTCTTGGTCCACGGCAGCAACTCAGTCACCCACATGCCACACTTCCCAGCCTGCTCAAACTGGAATTTGGACGGCGCGATCGGGAACCGTGCCTGGCCGGACGTCATCGTCGTTAACCGCTGTCCGTTGCGAACCGATTCCGGCAGGTCTTTGTCGTACCAGTCATTCATTACCGGCTTGTAATCGTACAGATCCATCTGTGGCGGACCGCCCACCATGTGCAGATAAATGACATGCTTGGCTTTCGGGGTGTGATGAACCATGGGTGCATGAGCGGCACCTTCGGCACCACTGACACCGGTATTTCCCATCAGGGAAGCGAAGGCTGCTCCTCCCAGCAGGTTTGAACCTCGCGCGAAGAAGTGTCGTCGCGTCAGGTTCTGAATGTATTCCTGAATCGGATTCATGATGGATCTTTCTCTGTACTCTAGGAGACCTTCGGTCGGGGGGTTCGGCGAGGTCGGGAGACCTGCGCCGAGCTTTGTAACCCACGCCGAAATTCGATCGGTTTACTTGTTCAGGACTTCGTCCAGATTCATGAGTTCGTTGGTCAGCATCGTCCAGGCTGCCAGCAATGCGGGATCAACAGCCGGATCGGCCTTCGATTCTCCTTCGGCAATCAGCTTTTTCGCGTCATCAACGTGGGCCTTGTAGTAGTCAGTCAGTTCCTTCAGCGACCCTTGTACAATCGGCAGTTCTTCCGGACGGAAAGGCCGCGACAGCAGTCGCACGGCGAGCAACTTCAATCGAGCCGTGTCATCCGCCGCAGGACTCTTGAGAATTCCCTGGGCGAGGTGTCGAGCCGCTTCGACGAACTGGACATCATTTAACGTGACCAGTGCCTGGAGCGGCGTATCGGTTCGTTCCCGTCGAACAGTGCATGTCTCGCGTGCCGGGGCGTTGAAGATCTCCATCGATGCAGGGGGAGCTGATCGCTTGATGAAGGTGTAGAGACTGCGTCGATACAGGTTTTCTCCCGTGTCACGACGATAATCGCGTGTATTGCTGCCAATCATCGCGACCGCTTCCCAGACCCCTTCAGGCTGATACGGCTTGACACTCGGTCCACCGAGCTTCGGCACCAGCAATCCACTCGCCGCCAGCGCATAGTCACGGATCATTTCCCCATCCATGCGGAATCGCGGTCCATGCGACAGCAACCGGTTCTGCGGGTCCTTCTCCAGTTTCTCGCGGGTGGTTACTGCTGCCTGGCGATACGTCGCCGACGTCACCAGCAACTTGTAGAACTTCTTGATGTCCCAGCCCGCTTCGCGGAATTCGATGGCCATCCAGTCCAGCAATTCCTGATCGGATGGAAGTTCTCCCGCAATTCCAAAATCGCCCGAGGTACGGACGATGCCCGTCCCAAACAACTCCTGCCAGAATCGGTTGACGGTGACTCGAGTTGTCAGTGGATGATTCGGTTCCAGCAACCATTTGGCCAGCCCCAGTCTGTTCTTGGGGGCATCGGCCGGGAAAGGCGACAGTGCCGCTGGTGTCGTGGGTTTGACAGGGTCCCGGCGTTTGTCGTATTCGCCTCGGAACAGGATGTACGCCATCGCCTCTTCAGATTTCTCTTGCATCACATGTGCAATGGTTCCTCGTCCCTTAATTGCGGCTTGTTCACCTTCCAGAGCCCCGAGTTTCGCAGAAAGATCCTTGAAGGGTGCGTCGTTGGTAGCCAGCCACCAGGGGTAGACTTCGTTCTTTTCGGCGTCGGTCCGCTGGTCCACCGACTTCGCCAGAATGCCTGTGAAACGTGTCACCTTGGCCATCGATTCGACATCACCCTGCGACAGAGCACGACTGTAGATTCGCAGATCCTGGATTCCCGCACCACTCAAAGGCTCGCCTGCCGATCGCTGTCCGACACGGAATGGAACCTTAGTCCGGGTGGACCCCTTCAACTTGTCGCTTTCAGTGTTCATCTTCTGGAGCTGGCCATTGAAGTAGACCTTGACTCCCGCAGCCTTACCTGAGCCGTCATACGTGAGGGCCACATGGGTCCACTCGTTCCCTTTGATCTGGGTTTGAGTCACGGCTTTCAGAGCATCGTCCGGCCACTTGCTGATCAGGTGCATGCCGACGCGTCGTCCCTGCACCCACAAATCCCAGCCCTGATACTCCGAGGGTTTATCCATGCGGGCCACGATGGCACCGTTCGCATCGTTCGGCTGAACTTTGATCCACGCCGCACAACTGAACGCTTGTTCTTTTTCAAAGTCTCCCGCTTCAGGAATGTCGAGTGCCGAGCCCTGAACCTGCAAGGCTTTGGATGAGACACCATCGGCCCACTGTGCTGTGTCGGTCAGTGCAATATCTCGAGACTCTCCATTCACAACCACCTTGGTAGATTTTCCAGTCCCTTCGTTGAGAGGAGCATGCAGCGACATTTCTGCCGTCGGAATGGTGGCCGCCAGTGATTCGGGAGTCGCCTTTGCCAGCCACTCATCAAACGTCTTTCGTGCTTCCTGTTTACGTCCTTCTACCAGTTGACGGGCCGCAGCGATTTCGCCACCCAGGGCATCCCAACGTGGTCGATCAGCTTCGAGAGGCACGGCAACGATGGGAGGCGTGTCCTTGGCGTTTCCATCCATGGCGTTTTGCGTCGTGTTATTGAAGAACGCCGCCAATGAGTAGAAGTCTCGCATGGATAACGGATCGAATTTGTGATCGTGGCAGACTGCACAGCCAGCAGTCATGCCGAGCCAGACCTGCCCTAGAGTTTCGGTTCGGTCGCGGGCATAGAGCACGTAATACTCTTCGGGAATCGTTCCCCCTTCGCTGGTTGTGATGTTGCAGCGGTTGAAGCCAGATTGAATCTGCTGATCCAGAGTCCGGTTCGGCAGCAGGTCACCTGCCAGTTGTTCAACAGTGAATTGATCAAACGGGACGTTGCGATTGAAGGCAGCTATCACGCTTTCACGGTAAGTCCACATTTCGCGAAAATTGTCGAAATGGATTCCGTGTGTATCAGCATAGCGAGCAGCATCGAGCCAATACCTTCCGCGGTGTTCGCCCCAATGTTTGGATTCCATCAATTTGTCGACCAATGCTTCATAAGCATTCGGTGACTTGTCGTTGACGAAGGCTTCGACCAGTTCCGGGGCCGGAGGCAGCCCGGTCAAATCGAGACTCAGTCGTCGAGCCAGAGTCCAGCGATCCGCTTCAGGAGCAGGCGACAGTCCCGCGGCTTCCAGCTTTGCGAGCACAAACGCATCAATCGGATTACGTACCCATTGGGCATTCTTCACCTTCGGGACAGCGGGCCGTACTGGCGGGATGAAAGACCAGTGTGGCTGGTATTCTGCACCCGTCGCGATCCATTTGTGCAGCAATTCTTTCTGACGCGCGGTCAGCATCTTTTTGGTGGCAGGCGGCGGCATCACTTCTTCAGGATCCTTCGACATGATCCGGTGAATCACACCGCTTTCGCCTGGTTTCCCGGCAATAATCGCCTTCATGGAAGCAGCCGCATCGGGACGATCCAGTCGCAAATCCCCCTTGCGTGAGGCACTGTCGGGACCATGACAGGCGAAACAGTTGTCTGCCAGGATCGGCCGGATGTCCCGATTATAGACAATAGGACCATCCTGAGCCGGCAGTTGACCACAGTAACAAAGCATCGCCAATGTGAACGCTGTCAGTTCACCGCGTAGTTTTGTGAGTCGATTCATGGTGTGCTTCTCTCTTTCGCTACCTGTTCACTACCTGGGGACTCGACGATTTCTGGACGGCTGACCCGTTGGTCGATGTCGGAAGAGCCTTGCTCCAGTGCCGGATTCCGGACCGAATGTGTCGCGACATGGCGCGCGAAGATTCCGTCCGATTTTCGGCAAGCAGTGCCTCAACAATTGCCAGATGTTCGTGAGCTTCTTCTGTCAGTCGATGATAATCCTGTCGCTGGTTGTCATGTTCCCACGACACATCGCGGAAAGTCCGAAACAGGATCTTGAGCCGATTCAATTCATTGGCGAGAAACGCATTGCCGCAGGAGGCCGCAATCAGGTCGTGCAGACGGCTGTCAACTTCACGAGCCTTCGCGATAAACCGCGTCCCGGTGCGTGATGTTGGCGACGTCAGTCGCTTCAGATCTGCTGCCAGCGACTGCAGATCCACGCGATCAATTCGACCACAGGCGCTGCGAGTCGCTTCACACTCCAGAGCCTTGCGGACCTGGCAGATTTCACGCACTTCACGAGCGGAAACACGCCGGACGATTGCACCACGGTTGGGTTGTAGATCGATGACGCCGATTCCCGCGAGGCTGATCAATGCTTCCCGGATGGGTGTATGGCTGACACCGAAGCGGTCTGCCAGTTCCTGAGTAACCAGATGCTGCCCCGCGAGGATTCGGCCGTGAAAAACATCGGCTAACAACGACTCGACGATCGTCCGTCGACGTTGGCCGTGGTCACATTCCAAAGCTTTCGCAGGTCGTGGCATTTTTCGATCCGAGACGCCCATCGAAACAGCAACGCCCGCGACCATAGCACGGTCGCCGAATTGGGGCAAGTGGATTCTATAGAATCGCTACGGGATTCTGCAGAAGTTTCCGGGGCTCGCAAGATTTCTCAGACCATTGAAAAGTGGTGATGACCAACCCGTTGTACCTGGAAAAGACCAAGCCGATCCCGCCGAAAATCAAGAACTCTCGGCGGGACCACAAACTGTTCCGCGACGACGATCTGTTCACTGCGATCTGGCAGGCTGGCTATTTTTTCTCGCGGCGCGCTGATGCGACGAACTTCAGAAATTCGTCACGCCGGGCTGTGATGGTTTCTGCAGGCCCGGTCATCTTCACGAAGAAGTCCGCTTCACCCAATGCGGCGGCAACTCCGAGTAATTTGGAATTCTTGTTGGGTGCCCCTCCGCCAAACATGTCGGAATACGTGCCGGTCAGTTCGATCAGCGTGGCATCGCGACCGTCGAATTGAATCTCGGTCTTGCTTGCGGGTGTGTCCTTCGGGCCAGTCTGAATCTGTCCGCGCCATCGATCCAGATTTGCTTCGATTCCGCCGCGTGCCGAGGACAGCGTCAACCGGGCGGGGCCTGCTTCCCCTGGAATCGTGAATTCACCCAGCAGGAATTCACTCTTCGGCGGCTTTTCGTCCCAGTCACCGGGAACTTTAAACGTGAATCCACCAACTGTCGTGTCACGCAGCTCTGATTTTTCTGCTGGAGATTTCGGGGCCGACTTGGCAGTTTCAGATTCGAGTGCCGGAGCTTTGGCAACTCGCGTGTCCAAAGTCTTGGGTTGTTCAGCGCAGCCCGCAAGTATCAGGGTCGCCAGTATCCAGTGATTTCGCTTCATGGTTTGCCCGTAAGTTCGCTTTTTGTTGGACGGTCTCGAACGAGAGAGATAACGGTCACCTCAGTCTGTTGCCACATTTTCCCGGAAAATGACCATAGCGGGCAACGCTCTGGGGAACCATTGACGGGAAATTGTTGGAAATCGATTTCGAGCGATTGAAATTGCCACAACATATTTATTCGAAATGCCTTACAGCACTTCGTGGCATGTGAATGGCAGAAAAACACAGTTGGCGGGAGCCGCCAATCTTCGAAAGCCTCCGAATCGTTCCCGTCTTCCCCAAGTTGCCGTTCGTCGTTATCATCCCCCACTTGCTTGCTATGATGGCCTGCTGATTGACGCGAACGAAAGGAGTGACCCAGTGTCCGTGCGGAATTTTCTACTCTTGGCTCTGACTGCCACGTTATTGATGGTGCGATCCGCAGTAGCGCAACCTGAAGCCCGGTTTCAAGTCGTGCAAACTGGAGTTGATCCCCTGAAAGCGGATCTGAAGTACCTGGTGGAACTGAGCCCCAGTCCCGCTCTCAAGAAACAGTGGAAAGAGACTCTCGAACCGCTGCTCGACAGCTTTGCCGAAGGACTCGATCCCACCAAGCCGATTCGCGTCGATGTGATTGTCGGCAAGGACATCGGCTATGAGATGCACTTCCCGATTTCCAAACTCGATAAAAAAGGGGGCTTTATTCCCAATATCGTCGGGTTTGGATTCAACGTGAAGCCCCTCGGTCCTGATCTCTATTCCGTGACTCAAGCGGGCGGTAAGGGAGCAGCGGCCAAGAACCCGATGTTCATGCGCTATGTCAACGGATACGCTTCGATCGCCATGACGCAGGCTGCCGTTCCAGCGAACATGCCACACCCGATTACCGACAAAGAAAAAGGTGTGCAGCTGCTGATTGACAAAGGATACGATGCCATCGGGTCCCTGAAGAACAGCGTTGCACCCGCAGACCTGGCAACGCGTCGTAAGAACTTTCTTGAATTGAGAAAGCAGCTCGAAGCGGGCTTGGCATTCAAGCGAAACGAAGACAAGAACGATTTCGCCATGCGTAAGCTGGCCCTCGTCCAGAACTTGGACGAAGGGGAGCGATTTGTTGTCGAAACCGAAGAACTGACCTTGGGTTGGACAACGACCATTGCAGACAAGGACCCAGGCCGTGGCCGGGCTGAATTCAGCATTTCGGCAATTCCTGGTACCGATCTGGCCAAGAGCACGGAAATCCTTGCGGCGAAGCCCAGCTACTTCGCCAATGTCGAATTGAGCAAGACCAGCGTCGTTTCAGGCAAATTGAATTTCGCAGTCGATGCACTCCGCGTGGCCCACCTGAAGGAACTCTACAGCACGGTTCGACCTGTCGTGGAAGCGAGAATCGACAAGCGGCCGACGATCAAAGAACCCGCCCAGAAAAAAGCTGCCAAGCAAGCTGCCGGACTGCTGATCGATATGCTGAACGAAGGCTTGGAATTGGGCGTGGCCGATCTGTTTCTCGACGTCCGCTCGGCTGGCGATGGAAAGCATACGTTGATTTGCGGCGTACGATCTGCGAATGGCAAGAAGGCTGATGAACTCGTCAAACTGCTGCCGCAGATCACTGTTGGTCGCGATGTGAAGCTTGATATCCAGAAGATCGGCGAAGACGTCAGCGTCCATTCAGTGGCAATTCCAAAACATCGACAGGAAGCATTCCAAAAGGTTTTCCCCGGCGAAACCATGCTGTACGTCGCGACATCCAAGAATGCAGTCTGGGGTGCAGCGGGAGTGAATGCTCTGGCTGAACTGGAAACAGCGATCAAACAGACGGCACTGGCCGCCCCTGAAACAGTTGATCCTCGCGTTGCGTACTTCTCGGCCCATGCCGGAAAGCTCGTTGATCTGATTGAGATTGCCAAACCCGAACCTCAGAAGATCGATACGACACTGAGCAAGGATGAACAAAAACGTCTGGAACAGCTGGAAAAGGATCTGCAGAAGATTCGTAAACTGGCCGTGGATGCCACCGCTGGCTGCGATGCCATCTTCAGCGGTGAAGTGAAGAAGGTCGGCAACAAGGTCGAAGGTTCGATCGATGTCAGCGAATGTGTGCTGAAGTTCATTGGATCGGTGACAGCCGATTTCTCCAAGATTTTCCAGTAGAATCGCGGACAGGATTTCAAGTGAGTTTTCTTCGAGCGGCACGGTCAATTTGACCGTGCCGCTCGCATTTCCAGACATCGTCAATTCGGGTCACAAATTCCATGGTGATGTTCTTAGGTTGGTTCCTGGCAGCTATCTGGATCGTTGCGGCGGGTTTGCCATCACTCTGGTTCATTGGTCGAACACTGAAGCGACACAGTGATCGTGTCCCTGATCCTGTCGAATGGCCGTTTCTGTCAGTTGTCGTTCCAGCCCGCGATGAAGGGCACAAGATCGAAGCGGGGCTGCGTTCGCTGCTCGCGGCAGACTATCCCCGGCTTGAAATTCTCGCTCTGGATGATCGTTCGCGCGATGAAACTGGTGCCATCATGGATCGCCTGGCGGCTGAGGATGCCAAATCATCGCAGTCTGTACTTCAGGTGATTCATATCACAGAACTGCCCGACGGATGGCTTGGGAAAAACCATGCGTTGCACGTTGGCAGCCAGCGTGCCAAAGGTGACTGGATTCTGTTTACCGATGGAGACGTTGTCTATCAGCCGGACACGTTGCGGCGAGCGGTCAAATACTCACTGGCACATGGCATCGATCACCTTCCTCTGTTTCCGAACATCGAAGCCCCCGGCGTCTTTGAAGCTTCGTTCGTGGCGTGCTTTGCTCTGGTCTTCGCAGGAGGAACGCAGCCTGCACTCGTCCCCAGTCGACTTCCGTGGTTCTATGTTGGTGTCGGTGCGTTCAACCTGGTCCGACGCTCGGCGCTGGAACGTGCCAATGGCTTCGAACCGATTCGCCTGGACATCATGGACGACGTGAAACTCGGCAAGCTGTTGAAACGAACGGGCTCACGAAGTGAGGTTCTGTGTGCGGGCGAGGCGTTTCGTATTCGTTGGCAGAATTCGGCATGGGCTTGCATCACGGGTCTGGAAAAGAATGCCTTCGCTGCCGCGAACTATTCGATCATCGGACTGGTGTGGATCGCTATCGCCTCCACATTCGTCTTCGTCGGCCCACTGGTAGGAACGCTATTCGCGGGCGATGCACGCATGGGTTATGTCGTTGCGCTGGTATTGTCGCACGCGATCTACGCCTTCAATGCACGAATCTTCGGACATTCGATCTGGATCTTTCCACTGCTGATCCCCTCGGGGTTATCATTCGTGTTTGCCTTCCTGCGATCAATGTGGATCACTCTGCGTCAGGGAGGTGTTCGCTGGCGTGATACGTTTTATCCACTCAGCCTGCTGCGGAAGAACGTGTACTACTGATTTCCGGTTCATCCAGCATCTTGGGGCTCTCAGGAGCTGAGATGCGATCTCAGGGTTCATCACTTCTGCCACCCCTTCGAGCTTGTCTCGATGGAACTGGGCTTTTGCACTACGCCTCCAGCCCAAACACATGCTGAGAGCAAATGCCCGATTCCACCGAGATACCTGTCGAGATTTTCCGAAATCAGCGCCAGCAGTTTGCCTGTTACGAATGAGCATGGCCCGATCTCACGCACTTTTTCCAGTCATCAACGCGCGGATGGCGTCGACCCACCACCCGAAGATCATTCCATAACCAATGAAGCACAAGTGGGTGGTGACGATCAGAAAAAACACAATCCGAAAGGGAAGTTTCAGGGTCTTGTGGCGAAAGATCTGTCGGCCCAGTTGTGCACCGGGCCAGCCCCCCAGGATTCCCATGATATGAAGCGTCCGTTCAGAAATCCTGGGCTTCTCTCGAACGGCAGCGCGCTTGTCGATTCCATAGGCAACGAAAGCGACGATGCTCCCTGCAACCGTCGCCAGAAGATAGATTGCCAGTGTGGCAGGAAGTCGAACTCCGTCCCGTGTAAAGGCGAGATAAAGCAGATACGCAGCCGCAGCGAACCAGAAGACCGCAAAAAATGTGAACCACCGCTGAAAGCGGTCAAACGGATTCAGCCATTCCAACCAGGTACGACGGCGCGCCACGATGCATTGTCTCTGCAAATGCGAGTTCTTGAAGCCACTGGCGATAGCATACCGTGCCGTTGAGTGAATGTCGGGTCTGGGTTTGGATCGGAGGCTGGACAAAGGCAGAAATCACAAGACTGATTCTTCCCAAACCGATTCTTCATTGTGCGGCCCTTTATCGTTCAGCCAAGGGACCGGACTGAAAGAAGAGACCTGCAGTTGATCGTTTCGACAGGTTCGGGAAACGTCATGTCGCTGAAAGCAAGAAGCCCGCCGCGTCGGTGTGGCGCGGCGGGCTTTTGAGATCAGACAATTCTCAAGATCACACGACCTTGGTCAGGCCTGGAACGGCGATGGGGTAGGAACCATCTTCGCGTGGCATGACCGGGGGATCGGCGTCGAACGAGAAATTCTTTGGCATCAGGCTGATGTTCGAATTGATCGCGGTGTCCCAGGTGATCTCCTTACCGGAGTAGGTACACATCCGACCGAGGATCGAGGTCATCGAGCTGTAGGCACCGTTGTCCGCTTCGTTGTATTCCAAACCTTGTCGGATCGCAGCGGCCAGGTCGTCGTGTTCAACCTGATACGGGTCCTTCGAGTTCCCTGAGAAGCGGTATGCTTCTCCACCGGTTGGGAAGACCTGTCCACCAGGATTGGCGCTCCCCTTCGTACCGTGGACAAACTCGCTGACGCTGTTCCAGGTATTGGGGATGTGACGGCACTGGCTGTACATCCGGCTGCCATCCTTGTATTCGAACTCGACGTAATGATGGTCGTAGATTTCGCCATACTTCTTGTCGATACGAACCTGGCGACCACCCATGCCGTTGGCCTTCACGGGATAAGCATTCTTGACCCAGTTCCCGACGTCCAGGTTGTGGATGTGCTGTTCGCAGATGTGATCTCCGCAAAGCCAGTTGTAGTAGTACCAGTTGCGCATCTGGTATTCCATTTCGCTCTTGGCCTGTGCACGCGTGATACGTGGGTCCCACACGCCGCCGCCGTTCCAATAGACGCGCATGGCGAGGATTTCACCAATGGCACCATCGTGGATCCGCTTGATGGCTTCCAGATAAGGAGCCTGGTGATGTCGCTGCAGGCCGACACCGACTTTCAGCTTCTTCTGCTTGGCGATCTTGTTGGCTTCCAGAACTTGACGGACCCCTGGGGCATCCACCGCGACTGGCTTTTCCATGAAGATGTTCTTGCCGGCCTTCACCGCGTATTCGAAGTGAATCGGGCGGAAGCCCGGTGGGGTGGCGAGCAGAACCAGGTCAACGCCGCTGTCGATCACTTTCTGATAAGCGTCGAAGCCGGTGAAGATCTTGTCGGGTGAAACCTGAACGCGATCCGCCTTGTCCTTCAAACCACCCTTGATCCCGTTCAGAACGTTTCGGGCGGCATCTTCGAAGGCATCACCGACTGCAGTCAGCTTGACATTGCCGTTTGTCGACAAGGCCTGTGTCGCTGCGCCGGTACCACGACCGCCGCAGCCGATCAGACCAACCTTGATCGTGTCGTCGCCGCTGGCATAGACCGAGCTATTCAGCCCAAAGTTAGCGATTGCGGCAGTACCAAGTGCCGCGACACTGGACGTCTTCAGAAAATCGCGTCGGCTGGATTCTGTGGAATGATCCATTGAGTTTCTCCAAGGGTGCAGGTTCAGGTAGGAAAACAGACAATTCAGGCCCGGCAACTAATCTTCCAATGTGACGCGTTCTTTAACGTCCTTCGGAACAACAGCATCCAGACGAAGGTTCTTGCGCTCGTCGTCCGAGGGAACTTGGAGCGGACGGACAATTCGGAAACCAACAAACAAGGCATCAGTCATGTACCACGCACTCTTGGGAAGTTGCGGGTCTTGTTCCTTCCATTCAGGGTCAGAACCGAGTCGCGTGGCACTGCGGGCCTTGTCTGGTTCAAACATCCAGGAACCGCCACGTGCGACGCGAGGATATTCTTCATCGGCAAGGCAAAGCGGGAACACGGTCGTCTTGTCGGCAGGGAACTTCGCATAGAACTCGGGCTCGTATCGGTCCTGGACCCATTCTGCGACGTTGCCATGCATGTCAAACAGCCCCCACGGATTTGGCTTCTTCTTGCCAACCGGGTGATACTTCTTTTCGCCATCGACAGCACTGTTGCCTGCATGCCAGGCGTAATCATCGATCTTGGATACATCACCAAATGAGTATGGTGTCGTTGTTCCAGCGCGGCAGGCATATTCCCATTCCGCTTCAGTCGGCAGTCGATAGTAGATCCCCGTTTTTGCACTCAGCCATTCGCAATACTTCTTGGCAGCATGTTGAGTCATACAGATTGCAGGGTAACCACCATCCTTACCCATTCCAAATGACATATCGGTGTAGGGTGGAGTTGGTTTGGTCACGGCGTCCGCACGCTTATCGAGTGGCGTCGGGGCGATTTCCTGGAATTTGCGCAGCTTGGCGTCCATCAGCAGCGACCACAGTTCAAATTCTTCCCAGGTGACTTCGTGCTTTCCCATCCAGAATGGTTCGATCTTCACTTTGTGCTGCGGACCTTCATCGTCGGCACGCCCGGCTTCCGTTTTGGGACTCCCCATCAAAAACTCACCACCAGGAATAGGAACCATATCGAAGGTGACTTCGGTATGATCAATCTTCTGGGTGTAGGGCTTCATTTCCTTGTCGGACTTGGGAGAGGCATCGGCAGCAACGACCAGACCTGCAGAACTGAGGACTCCCACAACCATCAGGCCTTGAAGAAACAGTTGTCGCATACGTAGTCTCATTGCTGGAATCGTCACCATTCCACAAATTGGATTGCCTGGAAACATGGTCACACGTTCTCGGAAAGAAATTCTTCGAATCAGACTGCCACTGCAACTTACACGGGTCATTGCGATTATCGCAATCGGTGTCGGGTTGCTGGGAAACACAGTGATCGTCTGTGGAGAGGAACGATTTGAGTTCCGCGAGCCCCATCTGGGGACGATCGTCACGCTGACACTATACGCGCCGAATGAAACAGCCGCAAATGATTCTTCCCGGGCTGCGTTCGCTCGAATTGAAGAATTGAACCGAATTCTCAGTGATTACAATCCTGACAGTGAAGTCATGAAATTGTGTCGGACCGCTGGGACCGGTCAGGCTGTCCCTGTCAGTCAGGAACTCTTTGACGTCCTGGCAAGATCGGTAGAGATTTCTGTCGCGACCGAAGGGGCATTTGATGTCTCGATTTCTCCTGTCGTCAAGCTTTGGCGAGGCGCCCGGCGACTTCGCAAATTGCCCGACGAAAAACAACTGGCGGAAGCCAAAGCCCTTGTCGGGTATCAGAATATCATTCTGGATGCAAAACAGCGGACAGTGGAATTACGTAAGAGAGGGATGCTGCTGGACTTCGGTGGAATCGCTAAAGGCTACATTGCTGAACAGACACGAGCACTGCTGGCGGCTCGCGGCCTACGCAGAACGCTCACGGCAATCGCTGGAGACATTGCGGCCGGCGATGCTCCGCCGGGACAGGATGGCTGGCGAATCGGTGTCGCACCGCTGGAGAAGCCCGACGGTGATCCAAGCCGATATCTGCGACTGGTCAATAATTCCATTTCAACATCGGGCGATGCGTTCCAGTTTGTCGAGATTGGCGGAGTCCGGTATTCGCACATCGTCGACCCGAAGACGGCGCTCGGCCTGACCCGAAGGAGCAGCGTGACGATTGTTGCACCGCAGGGAAGTTCCGCCGACGGCCTGGCAACGGCGGTCAGTGTTCTGGGGCCAGAACGCGGCTTGAAGCTGATTGCGGAAATGAAAGGAATGGCTGCGTTAATCGTCCTGGCGGACGATCACGGAGTCACCGTCCGGGAATCAGCCGAGTTCGCGAAATTCGTGATTCCGTGACCTCAAGAAACCGGTCAATTTCCAGCCAGGTGGCTGCGAATTGACCAGTTTGAGTCCGTACAGCGGTCACGTCACGGCTTTTCCAGGTGAACCGACCGCTATCTGTCACGGAAATCCTTCTTTTGACGGTTCGCAGAGGATTTCTCGGCAATTTCGGGGTCAGATCTCGCAGAATCGCCAGATTTTTCCTATGCGAATTGGCCCTGCGAAGCTCCAATCATCAGTGAAATTCCGAATTCGACTGCTCAAAACAGCCGTCGCACGGGATTCGTTCGGAATTCTTGAGCGTGGCACATCGACTGCGTGATGACATGTCATCGTCGCCAGGGCAAGGGCTTTTTCAAAGCAGGGTGGGACCAGCTCGCTTCGAGCGCAGGCCCACCATAAGGAAACGTCCAGAATTGATGGTGGGCCGGCACGGCGAAGCGCCACTGGTCCCACCCTACACAGAGGTTCATCATGACTGTTAAGATGCAGCGAATCCTGTTTGTCACGGATTTCAGTGCGCCCGCCAGAAATGCACAGCACTATGCCGTCAATCTGGCAGAAACATTTGGGGCGCAGCTCTATGTTTTTCATGCAGTCACTGAGGAAGTGTTCGTCCCTGCGCCCGATGTTGCTGCGGTCTGGTTGCACGCGGAAGTAGATCGCGCCAGAAAATCACTGGCGGCTGAAGTTGAAAAAATCCAGACAACCAGACCCGTCATTCAGGAAGTTTGTCAGGGAAATGCGGCTCAACAAATCATCCGTTATGCGACGGATCAGAACATCGACTTGATCGTCCTGGGGACTCATGGACGGACGGGCCTGTCACGATTCCTGCTGGGAAGTGTGGCAGAAAAAGTGGTCAGGCTGGCGACATGTCCAGTATTGACCGTCCACCCCACCGGCCATCAGTTCGTTCTGGAAAAGTGATCGAGAAAGTCAAAACGGGTTGAGGGCACGGCCCTCATTAGGAGTCCAACAAATGGCAGATCCTCACAATCTGATCTGTGTCTACAACGCCAACAATCCGGCGAAAGCTGAGATGGTCCGCAACCTGCTCGAAGCTGATGGAATTCGAGCCGTCACGGCGGATACTCACAACCCCTTCCCAGGCCTTTCCATCATGCCATCGGAAGTGTTTGTCGAACTGTCCAACGAATCCCTGGCACTCGAAGTGATCGCAGATGCCGAGCGAAACCATGTGGATGAATCCGAAGAGGATGAATCCGAGGTTTAGAACCGCTGGTTTTGCAGGTCAGCAAATCTGCTTGCTTTGAAATGCGTTTCAGGCGAGTTGACGTCGATCGAACCACCGTTCCATTCTCGCCGGTTTGTGTGAACCCTAAGGATCTTTCACATGCTCAAGATTCTCTTTCCCACCGACTATTCCGACTGCAGCATTGAAGCGATCCGCTATGCCGTGACTCTGGCTGGCGATGCCGGGGGCTCCCTTCTGGTCTTGCATGTCGTCGAGCCAATTTCGCCGTATCTGGTTCCTGAATCACCCACCGTCGAAAACCGACACCGGGACGAATTCATGGCCGAGTTGCAGAAAATGCTGACCGATCAACCGTCGGTGACTTGCGACGAAGAAACCATCATCATGGGAGAACCCGTTGCGACGATCGTCCGAGTGGCGGAAGAGGAAAATGTTGACCTGATCGTCATGGGGACGATCGGTCGAACGGGTGTCACGCGAATGCTGCTTGGCAGTGTCGCAGAAGAAGTCGTTCGACGAGCTCCTTGTCCCGTACTGACATTGAAGTCACCCTCGTCTGAAACGGACTCCCGTAGGGCTCGTGCCGAGGCCGTTCGAAGCTGGCCCGCCGTTGAACCTCGATCAGGTGATGTCGATACCTCGCGCGATTTTCCCGAAGAAGATGCGGACAACCCGGCTCTTTCCCTCCTCACACGTGCCATCAAGGCACGCGCTTCAGATATTCACCTCGATCCACAGGGCGACGAACTTCTCGTTCGATTCCGTATCGACGGCAGGATGCGGGATTACTGTAAGATGAGTCGTGCAATTGGTCACAGCGTCGCCACGCAACTGAAGCTCATGGCCAACCTCGATATTGCGGATCCGTTCCATCCCAAAGAAGGCCGACTCACTCTGCCTGAGGCTTTTCAGGGAATTGATGTCCGAATTACTGCCGTCCCTGTGGCTGTCGGTGAAGCCATATCCCTGCGTCTACTCAGTCGTGATCGCCTCGTGCGACCACTCCAGCACCTCGGCCTGACCTCCGATGCCCTGCGACTGGTGCAGCGCATGCTTGGTCACGGTGAAGGGATCGTACTGGTGACCGGCCCAACTGGTTCGGGCAAGACGACGACGATGTATTCGATGCTGCGAGCCCTCGACGACGGGTCTCGCAACATCGTTTCCATCGAAGATCCCGTCGAGTTTGTGACACCAAGTTTTCGACAATTGGCAGTAGATCTGCGTCACGGAATCACGATGACGAGCGGCTTGAAAACGCTGCTGCGTCTGGACCCCGATGTGGTGTTCGTCAGCGAAATTCGTGATGTCGAAGCCGCCGACACTGCCATGCGCGCTGCCAGCTCGGGTAAATACGTCTTCACGAGCCTTCACACACGCGATGTCGCGTCAACCATCACAGCGTTGCGGGACCTGCATATCGACAACCGGTCACTCGGTGGCAACTTGACGGGGATTGTTTCACAGCGATTGATCCGGCGATTGTGTGGTGAATGCTGCCGGACCGAAAATCCGACGGCTGCTGAAGCAGACTTGTTCGCACGACATGGAATTGTCATTCCGCAGGAGATTGGTCGCCCTGTCGGCTGTCCACGATGCCAGAATACCGGGTATTACGATCGCGTCGGTATTTTCGAAGTTGTCATTCCAGAGAAAGATATTCTGAATACGATCGAAAATGGCGGCTCCGAAGAAGAATTGCGCAATGCGATTCGTTCACACGGAACAGGAAGCCTGGAAAACGATGCTCTTGAAAAAGTGGCCGAAGGAATCACGAGTATCGAAGAATTCCATGCGATGACATCGATCAAGATGCAAGAGTGATTGCTGATGACGCCAGGATAAATTCCTTGAGTGACATGAATTCGAAGTGACAGCAGACGGATAAACATTATGGAAATGATTCGCCGAATTTTGTGCCCTACCGACTTTTCGACCACGGCCAGCAATGCCATGCGCTATGCCGAGCGGCTGGCCATGCAGGTTGGCGCGGACCTGTATCTGGTGCATGCGTTCGACACGCCCGTCGAAATGACTCTGGCAGGTCAGTCGCAACCGCTCGACGTTCATCATCAGACCCAACTGAATCAGTTGCTGGTGGACTCGCCGCTTGCCAACCGGGTGATCCGGATCCTGCATGCAGGGCCTGCGGGTGAAGTCGCCTGCTGGCTGGCACAGGAACACAAATGTGACCTCATCGTGATGGGAACTCACGGACGTAGCGGGTTAACTCATCTGTTTTTTGGTAGTATTGCGGAGTACGTTTTGCGAAACGCGCGATGTCCAGTATTGACCATCCGCGACCGGCCCGAATTGGAAGCACCACTTCAGCAACCGCTGGTGGTCCCGATTAAGGCTCCTCGGTTTATGTAATAGAGTTCGAGTTTTCCAGGAATTGAAATGAGTTCACTCAACTTGATTGCCAGCAGCGAATTCCTGCGGGCGATCCCGGCAGAACTTCACTTGTATCTGGAACAGCTCGTTCAGCAGCGCAACTATTCGCCGGGGACAACATTGTTTTCGGAAGGGACGCATCACGACGAATTTCACATCATCGCCACAGGACATGCCCGACTCGACATGCATGTCCCACGTCGAGGTCGGATCCCGATCCTGACGATCGGTCCCGGTGATGTCCTGGCATGGTCTGCCCTCCTTGGCCATGGAGTCATGACATCTTCGGCCGTGGCGCTCGATCCGATTCAGACAGTCGCCTTTCCGGGTGAAGGGTTACGCAAGTTGTGTGAATCGCAGCACGAGATCGGTTATCACATCATGCGTCAACTGGCGACTTCATTATCACGTCGTCTGGTTGCCACGCGACTGCAATTGCTGGACCTGTTTGCAGACCATGCTCCCGTTGATTTGACATCTGCCGTCGGACGTCCGGGAGATCCAGAATGTTGAATCGCAACATGTTCGACGCGAGACTCGTGTTCGGCGCGAGGCAGCGTTCGGCGCGGGTCTCCCGACCCCGCCGAAATGGCCGACCGAAGGTCTCCTCTTTTGTTCGACTAAAACAACCAGCGTTCGGCGCGAGTCTCCTGACCCCGCCGAATCTGCCGACCGAAGGTCTCGTCTTTTATTCGGCCAAGTCAATTACACCCGGCGACTCACAGGTTCGTATGTGACAATGACGAATTCCGCTTCTTCATCACCCCTGCTCATCGCCAAGCCGCAACTCCAGCAGTTGATCGACGAATTGCGGAAACGAGGCTATTCCGTCGCCGGGCCGACCATCGATCAAGAAGCGATCATCTACGACGAAATCACGTCCATCCAGCAGCTTCCGCGTGGCTGGACGGATGAGCAGGCACCGGGAATGTATCGTCTGAAGCAGATCGGCGACGATTCCTGGTTCGGATTTGTCGTCGGACCACATTCGTGGAAAAAGTACCTGTTCCCTCCCCGGGAGGTGCTGTTGAATGCCGAAAAGACACCTTCCGGCTGGAGTTTTGTTCCGCGCGCCAACGATACGACAAAACGGGCGTTGCTGGGGGCGCGGGCGTGTGAACTGGCGGCGATCCAGGTCCAGGACCGTGTGTTCCTCGATGGACCGTTTCAGGATCCCATCTATCGTCAACGACGCGAGCAATTGTTCGTCATTGCGGTGAATTGCACACAAGCTGCCAGCACGTGCTTTTGCACATCGATGAAGACCGGTCCCGAATGTCGACAGGGATTCGACCTGGCACTGACTGAGATCGACAACGCGTTTCTGGTCGAAGTTGGTACAGATCTCGGACGTGACCTGCTGAAGGCGTGCGACTTCACGGCGGCGACCCCGGATCAGTGTGATGCTGGCGTACGAGCCCGCCAGCAAGCGGTCGATCAGATCGAACGCCATATGTCGACCGACGGGCTTCCTCAATTGCTTCTCAACAATCTGACGCATCCGCACTGGAAAGAAGTCGGCGACCGCTGCCTGTCATGTACAAACTGCACGATGGTCTGTCCGACGTGTTTTTGTTCCTCGGTGACAGAAGTCCGCGACTTGAATATGGACCGAGTCCAGCGTGAGCGTGTCTGGGATTCGTGCTTCAATCCCGACTTCAGTTACCTGGGGGGGACACCCGTTCGCGACGACACACCCTCGCGCTACCGGCAATGGCTCACGCATAAACTCGGGTCATGGCATCAGCAATTCGGAACATCGGGTTGCGTTGGCTGCGGCCGGTGCATCACATGGTGTCCGGTCGGGATTGATATCACCGAAGAAGTCGCCACGTTTCAGGAGGGGACCTGATGAGTCACTGGCCGTCTCCTTCATCGATCCAGCGTGCCAATCCCTGGCATACCGAGACTGCGCGAATCGATGACATTGTTCAGGAAGCAGAGGGAATTGCCACGTACCGGCTCAGTGTGGCAGCCCCGACGAACCATCTGGGCTACCGCTTCATCCCTGGTCAGTTCAACATGCTGTATCTGCCAGGCGTGGGTGAATCGGCGATTTCCATGAGTGGCGATCCCGAAGAAGGTTCGAGCTGGATTCACACGGTACGAGTCGCCGGAAATGTGACTCGCACGCTGGCTGGTTTGACGGTTGGGGAGACGCTGGGATTACGAGGCCCATTTGGAACGGGCTGGCCGGTTGATGAACTTGCGGGGCAGGATGTCGTCGTCGTGGCTGGTGGACTTGGCCTGGCGCCGTTGCGACCGTTGCTTTACTACTTCATGAATCATCGTGAACAATTCGGCTCGATCCAGGTGATTTGTGGAGCAAGAACGCCGGACGGATTACTGTTCCAGAGTGAATATTCAGACTGGCGACAGCGGGGACTCGACATTCAACTGACAGTTGATCGATCAACGCCGGACTGGACGGGACAGATTGGCGTGGTGACACTGCTGATTGATCGCATGAACCTGGCTCATCCCGAATCGACATCGCTGCTGACATGTGGTCCTGAGGTCATGATGAAATATGCCGCGATCAGTGCCATGAAGCGTGGTATCTCGTCAGAAAAGATCTGGGTTTCTCTTGAGCGAAACATGCAGTGTGCGGTGGGACTTTGCGGTCACTGCCAACTGGGTCCTGAGTTCATCTGCAAGGATGGGCCCGTCTTGCGGTATGATCGAGTCGGACAATTTCTGTTCGTGGAGCGACTCTGATGGCCAAATCGCGAAAACCACGACTGGCAGTCTTCAAATTCGCCTCGTGCGATGGTTGTCAGTTATCACTTCTCGACGCCGAAGATGAACTGCTGGCTGTCTGCGATCTCGTGGAACTGGCAAACTTTGCAGAAGCAAGCAGTGACTTGGGGGCGGGACCGTACGATGTGGCACTCGTGGAAGGTTCGATTACAACTCAGGAAGATGCCGAACGGATTCAGCGAGTTCGAATCGATTCCAGGTACCTGATCACGATCGGTGCCTGCGCGACGGCTGGCGGAGTTCAAGCACTGCGAAACTGGGGTCAGATCGATGAGATGGTGCAGGCGGTCTATCCGACGCCAGCGTTCATCAAGACTCTGGCCACTTCAACACCGATTGCCGATCACGTTCATGTCGATTTCGAACTCCATGGATGTCCGATCAACCAGCACCAGTTGATCGAAGTCCTGGTCGCAGTTGTTGAAGGACGCCAGCCCCGCATTCCCACACACAGTGTCTGTCTGGACTGCAAACGACGCGGTAATGTCTGTCACGTCGTCGCGAGTTCCATCCCCTGCCTCGGTCCAATCACCCAATCTGGATGTGGGGCGATCTGTCCGACGTATAACCGAGGGTGCTATGGATGCTACGGACCATCGCAACAGGCAAACCCTTCAGCACTGCTGCGACAGTTCCGACAACAAGGTCAATCGTGCGAGCAACTCGTGCCGCTGCTGCGGAATTTCAATGTCGCGTCGTCGGTGTTTCAAGATGCGTCGAATGAGCTGGTAAAGGCGGCTGATGATTCAAAGCCTTTTGAGTGATTCTGGAGTCCAATTAACGCTCGGCGATCTTCACGCGGAGCGATGAAGGCTACTTTATGACCGCCGTGAATACAGAGACGATCACCGTACCAATTCTGACTCGCGTGGAAGGCGAGGGGGGAGTCACGATTCGTACGCGTCAGGGGGCGATTGAAGAAGTTCAATTGAACATCTTCGAGCCGCCCCGACTGTTCGAAGCCTTGCTGAGAGGTCGCCCGCTGGAAGATGTGCCGGATATCACGGCACGGATTTGCGGAATCTGTCCCGTCGCTTATCAGATGAGTTCCGTGCATGCCTTGGAATCCGCGCTGGGATTCCATGTCACTCCCGAGATTCGCCGATTGCGTCGGTTGCTGTATTGCGGTGAATGGATCGAAAGCCACGGCTTGCATGTTCACTTGCTGCACGCACCCGATTTCTTTGGAGTTGCCAGCGGAATTGAACTCGCCAGGCAGTTTCCCAAGGAAGTTCAGCGTGGATTACAACTGAAGAAATTCGGCAATCGCCTGCTCGAAGCCTTGGGGGGACGTGCGATTCATCCCGTGAATGTCACGGTCGGTGGCTTTCATCGTTTACCTCGACGCGAGGAATTGACACGGCTGATCCCTGATTTTGAATGGGGACTTCAGGCAGCAATCGACGCCACGCGCTGGGTTGCCGGATTCACGTTTCCTGACTTTCAACAACAGTACGACTTTGTGGCACTCAGTCATCCCGATGAGTACGCGATGAACGAGGGAGACATTGCCTCAAGTACCGGAATGATGATTTCCGTCGATCAGTATGATGACCACTTCAAAGAGCACCATGTGGCTCATTCCACAGCCCTGCATTCCGTTCGACGCGACAGCAACCTTCCCTATTTTCTGGGGCCGCTCGCGCGCGTGAATCTGAATCGCGATCAATTGTCTCCCTCAGCGAAGCGACTGGCAGACGAGCTGAATTTTCCTGCGGATTGTCACAATCCGTTTCAAAGTATCGTGGCCCGAGGCCTGGAACTTGTGCATGCCTACGAAGAATCGCTGAGCATTCTAAAGGACTATCAACCGACCGGCCCGGCTCGCATTGAGTACCGACCGACGAAGGGAGCAGGATCTGCGGCAACGGAAGCTCCGCGCGGGCTGTTGTTTCACCACTACGCGATCGACGCCGATGGCAAAATTGTCAGTGCCCGCATCATTCCGCCGACGTCACAGAATCAAGGGCAGATTGAACGCGATGTCACGGACTATTTGACTTTGCGACTGCAGACGGCACCAAGTCGCGAGCAGCTCGCCACTGATGCTGAACGGCTGGTCCGTACTTACGATCCCTGTATCAGTTGCTCAACCCACTTCCTGAAGGTGCGGTGGGAGGAACTATCGTGATTTGGGTCGTTTCCCGAAAGATCATCGCGTGACAATTCCTGACGTCGGGGACAGCCGGGTGAAAGGCGATCCAGATCAAGTTGGAAGTGCAATGCCCACAGGCCCGCGACCACTCGTCGTCGGACTTGGCAGCCATCATGGCGACGACCGCGCCGGGTGGCTGGTGGTCGATCAATTGGAAGCAAGCGGCTATCCCCGCGAGTTCCTGTTGCGGATCGCGCATTCCGTCGACCTGCTCGACCGAGCCACGCCGGGACAGCCACTGATCATCTGCGATGCCTGCCAGGGATCGGGGATTGCGGGTCGTATCACCCGCTGGCTCTGGCCGTCCGATCAGCTAGCCACGTTGCGTCACTGCGGGACACACGACTTGTCACTGGGTGAAGTTCTGGAACTCGGCAGGACGCTGAACTGCCTACCCGGGCACATCGAAATCTGGGGCATTGAAGGGACGAACTGGTCGGCCGCCAGCGAACCATCCCTGGCTGTCAAACATGCTGTCCTCGAACTCGCTCATCAACTCAGCGGAGCCGAGCGCCATGCATGAACGGTCGCTCGTTCGTTCACTCATCGAACAGGTGAACGAGGAACTTCGAAACCGCAGCCTGGGCTCCCTTCGTGGTATTCGATTGGAACTGGGTGAGTTTTCCGGGGTCGAGCCCAGCCTGTTACAATTGGCGTTTGGTGAAATGGCTCGTGACGTCTGGGGGCACGATGTCAAACTGGATCTGGAGATCATTCCGCTGTCTGCCCAGTGCCTGACATGTCACAAGATATTTCATGTCGAGGGATTTCGATTTGTCTGTCCCGATTGCCATGGGACAGATGTTCAGATACGTAGCGGTGAACAGATGCAACTCGTCAGCCTGGACGTCGAGTCGGCAAACAACTCAGGAAGTAGTACAGCATGAGCATTCAATCCGTTCCTGTGCAAAAGGACCTGCAGTCCGCCCGTCGTGCTGCCGCTGATGCCTGGCGAAAGGAACTGACAGAACGAGGCATTCTGTGCATCAATCTGATTTCCTCACCCGGGGCCGGCAAGACCAGCCTGTTACAAGCAACAGCCCGACACTGGGCAGGGACTGTGCGTATGGCAGTTCTGGTCGGTGACATCGCCACTGACCGCGATGCGCAGCGACTGGCTCCGCTCGTTCCCGTCCGTCAATTGACGACGGGTGGAGCCTGTCATCTGGAACTGCCATTGGTCCAGACGGGCTTCGGGCAGTTGACATCTGAGGAACTGGAAGGACTCGAATTCCTGTTTGTGGAAAACGTCGGCAATCTTGTCTGCCCCGCCTCACACGACCTGGGGGAACACATGCGTGTCGTTGTGCTGAGTGTCACGGAAGGGGACGACAAGCCTGGTAAATATCCCAAGGCATTCCGAACGAGCGACGCCTGCGTGATCAACAAGATCGACTTGTTACCGTACGTCCCATTTTCGCTGGAAGCCGTCACCACCGACGCACACCTCGTTCGAGGTGATTTACCTGTGCTGCCGGTTTCTGCTTTCAAGGGAGACGGCATCGCGGCCTGGTGCGACTTTCTCCGAAAATCGCGGCAGGACATCCTTGGGACTTAGGACTCTTCGTCCCGATGGCCGATGGACATCGCGGTAGAGCGACGTATCGACATCCTCGACCCGCTGGATCATCGCACCGCGTGGAATATCGTAGCTCATCCGGGTGATGAAGCCCCGTTCGTCCAAAGCGTTTCAAAGAAAACAAAGAGTCTTGACCCCTTTGATTTCTCCCTGCGGTGGTTTTCATCCCGATTGGTGTGTTGAGTTTATTGCCGGTCAGGATGTCTATCAGGTACTGGTTTGTTTCGGATGTCGCGAAGCCCGGTTGTACGGACCGATGAACGAAGTCTTCAGTGACCTGAAAAAGGACCTTCAATGCGTTCCTTGATGTCCTTGAAACGCTTCACAAAGAACTTCCGATGCGACAACGAACGACTCAGCCGAAGTCGACACCATAAATAGTCATCCACCTCGATTCTCTGGCCATGTCCAAAGTTTGCGGTAAGTACCTGGGGAGTGAAATGCCTAAAACAGGGAGCCTTTGCATAGCCGCCATTATTCGCCCTCCCGTTTGTCTGTGGAATTGTTCGTGATGGAGCTCAGCAAAGACGGTGTTCAACATGGCACATTCATGCAATGCTGGTAACAGTCAGATGACCTCGATCACTTAACGGAATCACGTCGTTACATGAGCATACTTGGAATGGACATTGGTGGAGCCAACATCAAGGCTGCTGACGCAACGGGTCGGACCGTGACCCGGCCGTTCGCGATCTGGAAGACTCCGGAACAACTGGGAAATCAGGTCGCCCAGATTTGTCGTGAGTTTCCTGAGGTGACGCAACTGGCGGTCACGATGACTGCTGAACTGGCCGACTGCTACGCGACCAAAGCTGAAGGCGTCACTTCCATTCTTGATCAGGTGGAAAGTGTCCCGCAAAAGGGGAAGAATCAAAGGAAGAATCAAAGGGGTCAGGACTCTTTGATGACGCTCAATACCCGTCGTTTCCAAAATCAAAGAGTCCTGACGTCCTGACCCTTTTGATTTGCTGGAACCTGAGCATGGGGTGCTGGAGTCTCCTTGAATCGTTCTGACATCGTCCTGGCGATCGATGGCTACCACGCAACGAATCACGGACTAATGGAAACCCCTGCGATTTGCATCGCAATCCGCTTTTTTAAATCAACATCTAATCTGAGAATTCGATGTCACTCTGCTGAAGGAAATCTTGGCCGGTTCCGCGAACAGCAAGAACTTGGACAACATCGTCCCGGAGAATGAACACAAGACGATAGGTGTTACCCCGGCGTGTTCTAAACAGGTGTTGCCGCAAATTCACGTCAAAATCGTCGGCCTCAGGTGCGGCTCCGCTTGAAGCGGCTGCCTTTTGAAGTTGTTCCAAGGATTCCTCAAGGGCGTCAAGCCAACTCAAAGCACCCTTTGAGGACCTTTCCTTAATCCATGCGGCAATCTCACGGCTATCACGTTTCGCGCGCTGTGAAATTGATATTCGGAAGTTCATGCTTCATGTAATTCGGCGCGAAGTTCGCGGATGACGTCCTCTGCAGGGTACGTTCGACCAGCCTCAACATCCGCGAGTCCCTCGCGAATTGCAACGACGGAATCTTGGCGCTCTCGCCACAGTGCGAGCGCCAGTTCCGGTGACATTTGCGCCGCAGATCCTGACGCCAGTTGCTGGCCAATGAACTCGTGAAAATTTGCGAGCGTGCTTGGTTGAAGTGACTGCATCATTACCTCCGAATGTCTACCACCGTCTTTCAGCATACCACAGCCCGACATACCGGTCAAAGTTCAATCGACGCAAGACGCTGGGACGCTGGGTGGCCCAAGTTGGCCGTCTCCGGCCTACCTGGGTCGCAACGCGACGAGAAGTTTACCCCGTCCTAAACTTTAAAAATCTCCTGTGACTTCGTCTCCCCGGTAGCCGAAGCGGCAAATGGGGCTACCCTGCGCGGGCGATGTTGCGATGCCATTTCTTACCGAGCTTCGCGTCGCCTACCGTCACGGGCATTCTGCGGTGGTTTTCATCCCGATTGGTGTGTTGAGTTTATTGCCGGTCAGGATGTCTATCAGGTACTGGTTTGTTTCGGATGTCGCGAAGCCCGGTTGTACGGACCGATGAACGAAGTCTTCAGTGACCTGAAAAAGGACCTTCAATGCGTTCCTTGATGTCCTTGAAACGCTTCACAAAGAACTTCCGATGCGACAACGAACGACTCAGCCGAAGTCGACACCATAAATAGTCATCCACCTCGATTCTCTGGCCATGTCCAAAGTTTGCGGTAAGTACCTGGGGAGTGAAATGCCTAAAACAGGGAGCCTTTGCATAGCCGCCATTATTCGCCCTCCCGTTTGTCTGTGGAATTGTTCGTGATGGTGTTCAGCAAAGACGGTGTTCAACGTGGCACATTCAAGCAATGCTGGTAAAATTCAGATGACCTCGATCACTTAACGGAATCACCTCGTTACATGAGCATACTTGGACTGGACATTGGTGGAGCCAACATCAAGGCTGCGGACGCATCGGGTCGGACACTGACCCGGCCGTTCGCGATCTGGAAGACTCCGGAACAACTGGGAATTCAGGTCGCCCAGATTTGTCGTGAGTTTCCTGCGGTGACGCAACTGGCGGTCACGATGACTGCTGAGCTAGCCGACTGCTATGCGACGAAAGCTGAAGGAGTCACTTCCATACTGGATCAGATTGAAAGTGTCCCGCAAAAGCACCCGCCATGTGTCTGGACGACAGCAGGGGAGTTTGTTGATGCGGCCGAGGCACGTCGGCAGCCGATGCTCGTGGCAGCGGCGAACTGGCATGTTCTTGCCACCTGGGTTGGTCAGACACTGGTCGCAAAGTCAGCCGCGCGACCCATGGACGATTCCTGCTCGCTCTTGATCGATATCGGGACGACAACAACCGACATCATCCCACTGGTGGGTGGTGTTCCGAGTGCCGTCGGTCGAACGGATTTGACTCGGCTGCAAAGCGGAGAGTTGAGTTATTCGGGAGTCAAGCGGACGCCACTCTGTGCTGTCGCTCACAGTGTTCCCTGGCGCGATGGCTACTGCTCTGTGGCAGCGGAATTGTTTGCCACGACACTGGATCTCTATCTGTTGCTGGGAGACATCCCCGAGGACGAAACAGACCGCGAAACAGCCAACGGACAACCCGCCACTCGAACGGCTGCACATGACCGGTTGGCGCGGATGTTGTGTGGTGACAGGAACGAAGTGTCGCTGGATGAAGCCCTGCCGGTTGCGCGATTCCTGGCAGATGTTCAACGGCAGCGGCTGGCAGGTAGCCTCGACCGAGTTCTCGCTCGATTACCCGGACCGTGCGAATCGGTGGTTGTTTCAGGATCAGGAGCCTTTCTTGCCCGCCGCCTGATTGATGAGAACCGTCGACTCGTCACCGCAAAAGTCACATCGCTGGACGAATTACTTTCCCCTGGAATCGCCGAAGCAGCGTGTGCCTACGCCTTGGCAATCCTGGCCGAAAAATCACTGCGATGACGAATTGAGACTCGTACGCAGCCATGCCTGAAATCTGGGGGAAACAAACGGGGCAATTTTGTCCAGATGCAACAATTCCGCTTCGACCACATTAACTGGTGTGTCGGATCATTGCGTTTCGGGCTGCGATTGCCAGTTGTTCGGCTTCGTCGACGGATGCTGCCAGAGCTGTCAGGTGGCCCATTTTTCGGCCGATCCGGGCAGCTCGTTTGCCGTAAAGGTGAAGCTTGACTGAGGGTGAGCCCAGAACTGCGGCCCAGTCGGGTTCGCCCGGTTCCCAGAGGTCGCCCAGGAGATTTGCCATCGCACAGGGGGTCCGTTGTTCACTCGATCCGAGCGGCAAACCGCAGATTGCGCGGACCTGTTGTTCGAACTGGCAGGAGACGTGACCATCGATCGTCAAATGGCCGGAATTGTGAGGCCGTGGAGCAGTTTCGTTGATCAGCAGCCGGCCATCCCGCGTCAGGAAGAACTCCACACAAAGGACTCCGACAACGTTCATCCGTTCCAGCACCGCGCGGGAGATCTCAATCGCCTCCTTGGCAATGTCAGCGGGAACGCGCGCCGGACAGACAGAGATATCGAGAATATGGCGAGAATGGGAATTGCCGATCGGTCCGTAACTGACGAACTCACCCGACAGACCTCGAGCCGCAACCACTGAAAGTTCGCTGGCGAAATCGATGAACGCTTCCAGAATCGCGGCCGGGACCGCCAGCTTCTCCCAGGCAGCGGCGGCCTCATCGAGTGAGCGAATGACCACCTGGCCTTTGCCGTCGTAGCCCCAATCTGCAGTTTTCAGGACTGCGGGGATGCCGAGTTGAAGCAGTGCCGACTTCAGTTCAGCGACGTTTTCCACGGCGACAAACGGCGTCACAGGCAGGCCGGCATCTCGCAAATAGGTCTTTTCACGGCGACGATTCTGGGAGGTGAACAGGACTGATCCCGCAGGCCTGACAGGGGCAAACTGCTCGCAGATGCGAGTGGTTTCTGCCGGGACGTTTTCGAATTCAAACGTGACGACCGAGACCCCTTGCGCAAACCGGGCGACCTGATCGAGATCCAGATAGTCCGCGCGGACTTCCTGATCTGCGACCTGGCCCGTGGGGGTATCGTCATCAGGAGAAAGAACATGGACGCGGTAGCCCAACCGTCGGGCAGCGATGGCAAACATCCGGCCGAGCTGGCCACTTCCCAGCACGCCCAGTGTTGCTCCTGGCAGTATCGGACCAGTCATGGAAGCGAATCCCCCAGTACGCGAGCTTCTTGTCGGGCCTGAAAATCATGCAGGCGAGCCCGCAGTTCGGGGTGAGATGCCGCCAGAATCCGGACGGCCAGCAATCCTGCGTTTTTCGCACCCGCTTCGCCGATCGCCAGCGTTCCGACCGGGATTCCCCCTGGCATCTGGACGATCGATAAGAGTGAATCCATCCCGTTCAAGGCACGGCTCTGAACCGGAACACCAAGTACCGGTAACACGGTCTGCGATGCGACCATGCCGGGCAGGTGGGCCGCACCCCCGGCACCGGCGATAATCACCTGTAAACCTCGACCCTCAGCCGACTTCGCGTAATCGTTCATCAGTGCGGGGGTGCGATGGGCCGAGACGATTCGGCACTCGTGAGGAACTCCGAATTCCACCAGGATGTCGGCCGCCGACTTCATGGTTTCCCAGTCGGATTTACTCCCCATGATGACTCCCACCAGGGGAGAAGGGGGGACGGATTCAGGCATATTCGATCGCAGTTCCGCAGCGAGTGAGATAAAGATTCGACTCTGTGCAGGCATGTTCCCACAGGCAGAACTCCCAATCAAGGGAAGGACGTGATTGCGAACAGCATCAGAATTCAATCTAATGTGGTTGATTCGCGGTCAGGTGACCGCTTCCCCTTCTCGCTCGAAGGAGTCGATTGTGACCCGGTTCGCTCGTTTGTCAGTATTTGCAGCCTCTACCGTTGTCGTCGGTCTGCTGGTTTTGTCACCGGTCGGGGCTCAGACGGGAAAATCGAAGGCCAAGACGAAAACAATCAGTCCGACGGAGTTGAAGAAGCTGGATGCGCGGATGGAAGAAGTCCAGCGGTCGTTTTTGAAGGACACCGATTCGATTATCAAGGGCTACGAAGAAAGCGGTCAGTTCGACCGGGCCAAAGTGCTGCTGGAAGTCCTGCAGAAGCTGGATCCCAAGAACGAAATCATCAAGAAGAAGCTGGAACAGCTTGACGACAATATTCTTGATTCGACCGAATTCGACTTGGAACTTGATCCTTCGAAGCCTTGGCAACCGGTCGGACAGGTCGTCAAAGATCGTCTGTTCCGCGTGGAAGTCGAAGGGGATTACAAGTTCATTTCGACATCGACAGTTGGTCCGGAAGGCTTTCCGACCAAGGACCCCGCAAACGATATGGTGAACGCACCTCTCGGTTCCGTCGTGGCGATCGTTGTTCCCCCAGGCGGAGCGAATGCTGGTGGAGGAGGTGCAGGTGGTGGTGGAGGAAATCGACAGCCAAACGCGTTCTTTATCGGCTCCAAGTATGAACAATCGGCTCAACGTGATGGAATGTTGCTCTTGAAGGTTAATGTCCCACCTGGTGCCAAATGTACGGGAAAACTGAAAGTCAAAGTGGGTGGTGTCAACAAATCCACGTGATATCACGCACTTTGTCACGGCGTAATTTCAGCAATGTCGACTCTTGTCCCTCCGTCTCCTGTCCCTCCATACGGTGTCGCAGTCCTCGGCTCAGGCCCCGACGCCCGATACGCCTGCGAACGGTTTGCTTTACACCACGATTTTGCGGTTGTTGCCGAGCTTGATCCTGCGAATATCGCAACGTCGATTGCCTCATTGCTGAAGAATGATCAGCTTCACGTGATCTACTTCGCGGGCCCCGATATTGGGGAAAGATCAGTCGGCGATCTCATCAGTGATGGTTTACAAGCCGGTAAGCACATCGTGTTGCGATCAGGTGTCGTGAAAGACCTCGCCAGGCACCGTGATCTCACGGCACTAGCGACCGACAGCGTTCTGGCTGTCGTCGAGGAACCGCGCCGTTGGGATGAAGACTTTCTCAATGCCCAATTGTTGATCGATACGGGAAAGCTGGGGTCTCTGAAGCGAATTCGACTGGCCACACATGAATTGAAATTCCCCGGCGAATCGTTTCCCAACGGAATACTGCGAGACTTGGGCCTCCACTGGATGGATCAACTCCTGGCTTTTGTGAAAGAGGATCTCGCGTCCTGTAATCTGCGTCGCAATTTCAGCAAAGAGGGAACCGTAGACGATGGCTTTGTGGCAGTCCTGGAGTTCACAGGCGGCATATCGGCGATGATCGAAATTCAGACGACATCACTATTGTCCTCACGGTCAGGATGGTTCGTCGAAGGAACGGCGGGCGCTTATCGGAACGGACGTTTGTATACGAGGACCGACGACGGTGAGATTGTTGACGAACCTGTTGAACGTCCAACGGAGTTTCAAAATGGTTTCGTTGGGACCCTGGCAGCAGCCATCGGTGGCGACCCCATAGCACGATCCTGCCTGGTGAGCCTGACGCACGCAGTCCGTGTTCAGGCGGTGATGGATTCACTCCTCGCGAATGAGCAACGTTAGCGATTCGTTACGTCAGTAATGTCAGCGAACACGCGCAGGGTGCGCAGCACAAGAAATCTCAGACCTTTCATCACGTTGGCTGAAAGTTTCTCGGGCCGCTGGCCTCCGATCCATAGACATCGTGGATATCAGACCTGAAGATGGTCCAGTGCCTCGACTGGTGACATCAGGTAACTGACATAAAAGGGCCCAAACTCAGCATAGCGTGCTGATGCCTTGTCGAATCGCATCGTGTAAACGATATCTTTGATCGATTCAGGGTTGCGTCCCCACAGTGTCACGCCCCACTCCCAGTCGTCCAGGCCCGTGGATGCCGTAATCAGTTGCGAAACCCGGCCGGCAAACTTGATTCCGCTGGTGGCATGTTCGGCCATCAGGGCAGATCGGCTGCTGAATGGTTCCGTGTACCAGTTGGCGAGTGGATGACGAGCCTTGTTCATCGGATAGAAACAGGTGACCGGCCAGTTGGGAAAATCAGGGCACAGCCGCTGCTTGTTCATCATGGGCAGTCGCTGGCTGTAGGCGTTGACCTTCGCGGCGTAGGCAGGATCGTCGGGGGAAACGCCTTCATGCCGCAACCGCTCGGAATACTGTTCGATAGTTGGAACGTATTCCGAGATCTCGGTGATCGAAACAAACGAATAGACCGGCTGCAGGGCCGTTCCCAACGGGCTGCTGCGCAAACCCTGGCGCACACCATCAATCAGCAGTGGGTCCGGGTCCATGATCATCAGGCCCAGGTCCGCTTTGTGACCTGATACGACCGAGGTCTGCAAGCGGGTCGGGGCTCCAGGTCGGGCGGGGTCGAGCAGATGAGCGACAATTTCGCGACCTTCTGCCAGTTGCTGCGCGCTCAGTTGCCCGAGGGCGGCCTGATCGATCCGGTAGTAAAGATGCAGGCAATGCCAGCCTTCAGCGAGCTTGACGGTCGGTTCGGGAAGTGCCTGCGGTGCGTGAGTCGGTCGGTTCACAAATCGTTCCTGTCAGTAAGCAAAACAATGTTTCAAGTCTGCGGTTATTCTTCTTCGTGGTGTTGTTCGGGCTTGGGATAGCCACCCCAGAGCAACGGCTTGGCGGCGTTTTTCAGTTCACCCCGCTCGAGCAGTCCCAGGATCTGTTGTACGGTTTGATTGGCCGAGAGTTCCTTTTTAAGTCGTTGAACAATCTCGTTCGTGACCATCTTTTCACCCTTCCCAGATTCCCCTTCCAGGAAGGCTCGCTTCTGATCGAAGACCGCCCAGAAGATCGTTCGGTCAAAGTTCTTGACGTTGTCTCGGACCTTGGTGGCTTCGCCACCTTTGCAACGCTGACCGTTGACGCGGTACATCTCACGGCGTTCGAAAATGATAGCGATGACGTTCCAGTCCTTCGTGCTGAACAGACCCATGAAGCGCCTCCTCGATGTTGGTTGTGGGAAGACCCGCTTTGTACCACGTTAGCCAAACATTCGCCACATGCCGATCGCCGTTCGGCGCGGGTCTCCTGACCCCGCCGAAACCGCCGACCGAAGGTCTCCTCTTCATTTCGCTCTGTTGAAATCCGTCACAGCCCCAGCGCATCAACCATTGAATACATCCCGGGCTGACGCGTTGCCAGGAACTTCGCTGCAGTCAGGGCACCCGCGGCATAACTGTCGCGTGACTGACCGCGGACAGCGACTTCCAGCGTTTCGCCCAGCAGGCCGAAGACGATCGTGTGTTCACCAACGTTGTCGCCCACCCGCAATGCGTGGTAACCAATTTCATTCTGGGGACGCTGTCCCGTTCGTCCTTCGCGACCATGCACGTGGCGTTCCTGGCCCATGACGCCAGCGACAATTTCGCCAAACTTCAACGCAGTTCCACTGGGAGCGTCTTCCTTGTACCGATGATGACGTTCGATGATCTCGACATCAACGCCGGTGGAGTGGTCGCGCAGTGCCCGACCAGCATCCGCCACCAGTTTCATGGCGATGTTCACAGCCAGGCTCATGCTCGGTGCCATCAGGATCGGTGTCGTTTGTGCGGCTTCTTCAACACGTTGCCTCTGCTGAGGGGTCAGGCCCGTCGTTGCGACAACCAATGGGATTCCGCGACTGGCACATTGGGCCAATACGGTCATGCACCCTTCGGGGGTCGAAAAGTCGATGACAACATCGACGTGTTCACCGATTTCGGCAGAAACAGGTGCCCCCAGTTTTCCCACGCCTGCCAGTTCGCCTGCATCCTGTCCCAGTTTCGTTGAGGAAGCAGATTCGTAGGCGGCGACGACCTTCAAGTTCTTATCGGCCGAAGCGAGTGCCACGACACGCTGTCCCATCCGTCCGGCCGCTCCGTTCACACCAATTCTCAAGACGTCCGCCATGGCAGCTCTAACCTCATCAGGCTGGAATTCGATTGCTTGTGATGCAGCAACAAGTTGCCTGCACCGATCTGTGCATCATATCGAATTCTGTCCCGTGAAGAGTAGGCTGCAGACCCAATGGCGTGTGTCATTGGCACTTTGACCCGTCGAAACGTGTCCTTTCTTGTAGGCTGAAGGCCCACCAGCACAAAGCACAGGGCTTCCAGTCCTGTGACAGCGGACAGAACAGGGAGTGCGACCTGAAAGGTCGCAAGAAAATTCCGCCAGAGCGATCTCTCGCGACCTTTCAGGTCGCACATTTTGATTTGTTGTCCGTTCACAGGGCGTAAGCCCTATGCTTCGTTCTTTTGGGCCTTCAGCCCACAAGAGGACGACGATTGCGACATCGCCGCTGATCGTCGCCTTTCGACTTGTTGCCACCCGGAAAGAGTACTCGAAATCGCCAAAACAGTAATTCACGGCGAATCCGGCGCAGTACTGTTTGACGCATCAGTCCTTCAGCACCGATAATCACCGGTTGATAAATTGTGGTTTTTCTCTTCGCCAAGGATCGCTTTCCGTGGTGGAGATTGGTTCGGAGTGTTGTCTATGCCTGGGTTGAAATGCGCACTGACCTGTTCGCTGGTTCTGGCAATAGGTCCTTTGATCGTGTTTGCGGACGAGAAAGAGGATCATTTCGAAGCCCGGATCCGGCCAGTACTGATCAGTTCGTGCGTACGTTGCCACGGCGAATCGAAAGCGTCTGGAGCGTTGCGACTGGACTCTCGCGAAGCACTTCTGAAAGGGGGCGAATCGGGGCCAGCCATCGTCGCAGGCAAGCCCGAAGAAAGTCGCCTGATTAAGGCTATTCAGCGGCATGAAGACGTATCGGCCATGCCCCCGGAAAAGGAAAAGGGCCTTCGTCCAGACCAGATTGCCGCATTTGTCATCTGGGTTAAAGAGGGGGCAGCCTGGCCCGCAAAGACTGCTCGCCTGGAAGCCCCGCGACACTGGGCCTTTGAACCAGTCCGCGCGGTTGCTCCTCCTGACGTGAAGGACAAGGCCTGGATTAAGAATGGAATTGATTCCTTGATCCTCGCGAGGCAGGAAGCCGCAGGCGTTCATCACGCTGCTCCCGCTGACAAGATTGCGCTGATTCGCAGGATGACGTTTGACCTGACCGGATTGCCACCGACGCCTGAAGAGATTTCGGCATTCGAACAGGATGCGTCGCCCCAGGCCGTCGAGCAGGTCATCGAACGGTTGCTCAAGTCGCCCCACTATGGGGAACATTGGGGGCGGCATTGGCTCGACCTTGTTCGCTATGCCGATACGGCGGGCGAGAATTCTGACCATCCGCTGCCACATGCCTGGCGTTATCGTAACTGGGTCATAAAGTCGTTCAACGACAATCAGCCGATTGACGTATTCCTGCGAGAGCAGCTCGCAGGGGACCTGATCGCCGCAGACGGACCTGTCGAAAAGTATGCGGATCGAGTGGTGGCAACCGGCTATCTGGCCATCGCCCGGCGCTTTGGTCATGACATCGACAAAGACATGCATCTGACGTTTGAAGACACAATCGATACTCTCGGCAAGTCGATGCTGGGGCTGACGATCGCTTGTGCCCGCTGTCACGATCACAAGTTCGACCAGATCTCGGCTCGAGATTACTACGGCCTGTACGGAATCTTCGAAAGCACGAAGTTTGCGTTTCCTGGCTGCGAACCGAAGCAGCAGCCGCGCGATCTGGTTCCATTACTTCCGCCAGATGAATTCGCCCGTTCGATCAAACCGGTGCTCGATCAGGCAGCGGCACTCGATGCATCGATCAAGAAGCTGTCAGACGAACTGGCGGGGACTGCTCGGCAATTGAAAGAACTCGCCACAAAAAAGGTAACATCCCTTTCTACCGGAACGATTGATGACGGCGGTTCCGCTCCCTTCACGGCCAAGTCCGGCGAGCAGGATTCGACCGGCCACATTGCCGTGAAGCGAGGCGATGTGATCCAGTTCGCGATTACTCCGCGAGCCAATCATGGTGCCGATTCGACACTCGTCGAATTCGCGATCACCGAAATCGGCAGCGACGCTCGGCAGTGGAGTGTTGCCGATCTGATTGACGATTTCCCGACCGCCAACCCGCGAACTGATCGGTATGGTAATGCTGCTACCTGGAGCTACTTCGACACTCGCGATGGATTTGCGTTTCTTCTCGAGAATCTGGATGTGATTGATGGACGACGTGAACTGAAGGCCTGGCGGAATGGCGACACACCTTCGATTTTTGTGAATACCGCAAAGGAACCGGTCAAGGTCTGGACGACGCTGCCGCCGCGGTCATTCTTCATGCACCCAGGGCAGTCCGGCCCGGTGGCGATCGCGTGGCTCTGTCCGTTTGACGGCACTATCACCATCACTGGCAAAATCACGGATGCTCACCCTTCGGGGGGTGACGGCGTTGGCTGGGTGCTGGAACAGTTTCATTCCTTGCCAGTTGATCCCAATGCCACCGAAAAGCCTCTCAACTTCGCATCCGCATTCACGCGAACAGCGGAACAGCGCCAAGCACTCAACACCGCTCGTAAGCAGCGTGCGGACATGGGGCCTCAATTAGCTGTTCCCGTCGGCTTTGCGGTCGTGGAAGGAGAACCCCGGAACACGCGATTGCAAAAACGCGGCGAGCCAGCCGATCTCGGGGACGAGATTCCTCGCAAGTTTCTGGATGTCCTCGGTGGGCAGACACTACAGGACGGAAAGACCAGTGGTCGCCGCGAGTTGGCGAACTGGATCACCAGCCCGACGAACCCGCTGACTTCTCGCGTGTTCGTCAATCGCGTCTGGCAATGGCATTTTGGACGTGGCATCGTCACGACTCCGAACGACTTCGGGTCTCGCGGTGTCCCCCCGACGCATCCCGAACTGCTCGATTTTCTGACTGCGGAATTCATCCGTAGCGGATGGAACCTGCACGCCCTGCATCGGATGATCATGCTGAGTGCCGCGTACCAGATGTCATCTGCCCATCACTCGCACTCTCCCGACCTGTATGCCTCGTTCGCTCGCCGACGACTAACGGCGGAGGAACTCCGCGATTCGTTGTTGATGGTGAGTGGTCAACTCGATCCAACGCCAGGAGCGGCTCATCCATTCCCGCCCGAAGCGAGTTGGAGCTTTTCCCAGCATGGACCGTTTGCTGCCGAATATGAAACAGCGAAGCGGTCAGTTTATGTGATGCAGAAGCGGAATCGTCGCACGCGATTCTTTTCGCTGTTCGATGGTCCTGATCCAAACGCCAGTACGCCGGTTCGCGATGTGACGATCGTCCCGACTCAGGCGTTGTTCTTTCTGAATGATTCCTTCCTGCATACAAGTGCCGATAAGCTGGCCGCTCGACTGGCAGTTGCTCCCACTGATCGTGACAAGATCGACCTGGCTCATCGGCTTGTGTTTGGTCGGCCTGCGAGTCCTGATCAAATGACTGATGCAACGGAGTTTTTGCGAGACAATCCGTGGCCAGCGTATTGTCGAGTCCTGCTGAGCAGCAACGAGTTTCTGTTCGTCGACTAAGAATTCAGCGGGCAGATTGCCTGTTTAACACCAGAAGGGTACAGGTCCTTGCCTGTACGACCACCATGTCCGATTCCATGATGCCTCGACGCCGGGTCATTCAGTCTGCCGTTGCCAGTTCTTTGTTGATGCCGGGGATCCTGCAGCAACTGCTGGCTGACGATTCACCCGGCGCGATTGAACCGTCACCGGGAGTGAACGATCCGCTGGCACCTCGAAAAAGTCACTTTCCGGCCAAAGCCAAGAATGTGATTTTCCTGTTCATGACCGGCGGGGTCTCGCATGTCGATTCTTTCGATCACAAGCCGCGTCTTTACCAGGACGTCGGCAAGGAAGTGAAACTCGATCACCCCGAGATCAAGAACCGGCCTGGATACGAACGGATCTTTCTGAAACGACCGCAATGGGACTTCCAGAAGCATGGGGAATGCGGGACTGAAGTCAGTACCCTGTTTCCGCATGTGGCAGGTTGTGTCGACGATATCGCGCTGATTCGGTCGATGCATACTGACCATTCGAACCACTACAATGCCACATTAGGGATGCACACCGGCTCGTTTGCTTTCGCACGCCCAAGTATCGGGGCCTGGACCAGTTATGGCCTGGGAACAGAAAATCGCAACCTTCCGTCGTTTGTCACGATTGCGCCGGCGCAGACTTATGCCGGAACACAGGTCTACGCCAGCGATTTTCTGCCGGGGGCTCATCAGGGAACATTGGTGGTCCCGGGGGCAGAACCGATCGCGAACGTGGCACCGCGCGTCGGCAGAACTCAGCAGGAACGGGAACTCGCCGCTCTTTGGAAAATGAACCAGAAACATCTGGCGACGCGATCGGACGATCCTCAATTGGCGGCACGGATCAAAACATTTGAAACCGCATTCGGAATGCAGATGGCTGTTCCTGACGCCTTCGATCTGACAAAAGAATCCGATGCGACTCTGCAACTGTATGGTTTACCTCGCGGCAGTTCGTCGGGCTTCGGGTGGCAGTGCTTGATGGCACGACGACTGGTCGAGCGTGGTGTCCGATTTGTGGAATTGATCGACACAGGTTCTTCGGGCAACTGGGATTCGCATGGCGACATGATGGATCACGCCCGCCTGGCTAAGAATGTCGATCAGCCAATCGCCGCGTTGTTGAAAGACTTGAAGTCACGTGGCCTGTTCGAGGATACGCTGGTTGTCTGGACAACCGAATTCGGCCGCACTCCATTCAACAACACGGCAGAAGCGAAGGGACGCGAGCATCACAACTGGGCATTTTCATCATGGCTGGCGGGGGGAGGAGTCAAACGTGGCTGTGCCTATGGAGAAACGGACGAATACGGCATTCGCGTCGCGAAGGATGCAGTCCACGTCCACGATTTCCATGCCACGATCCTGCACCTGATGGGCCTGGATCACACGCGACTGACGTATCGCCACAGCGGCCGTGACTACAGGCTGACGGATATTCATGGCAACGTCGTCCACGATGTGCTGGCGTAGAATCGAACGACGCAAGTACGCATCAGCCAGCGGCCAATTGATGCCGTCTGGATCGACGCGGCGACGTGAAAACGTCGTCGGTTCTGACGTTATCACTCGGCGCGATAGCGTTTCCTGAATCTCGCCGTTAACCTGTTAATCCTTAGGGGGTGGCTGCGGTTAGGAATTGAGTAAAATCTGCCCGACTTCCCCGTCGAAATCACGGTGTGAGATGACAAATGCAGCCTCAGAAAAAGTGGTGATGCAGGATATTGTTCCTTCCCAGATGGATCGCGAACTCGTTACAGCGGCGGCAGTTTCGATGAATGGTTCGACAAAGCCCGCAGCGGACGGAATGTCCGTCCTGGCGGCGGTAGATCAGGCGATCGGTGCCGAATTGCTCGACGCCGAACAGATTCTGGCCGATGAGCTTCGCAGTGAGAATCCTTACGTTTGCGACATCCTTGAACATTCGACCCGATTTCGCGGGAAGCGGTTGCGACCGATGCTGCTGCTTTTGTCTGCGAAGGCGTGTGGCGGGATCCGGCAGGATCACAAGGTTCTCAGTGCCGTTGTGGAAATGATCCATTTGGCGACACTCGTCCACGACGACGTCCTGGACGATGCCGAAACGCGCCGCCACGTCGCAACTGTAAATTCCCGCTGGAATAACGAAACCAGCGTGCTGTTTGGTGATTACCTGTTCACGCACTCGTTTCATCTCGCCAGCAGCCTGGAAACCACGTACGCCTGCCGTCGCATCGGCCGGTCGACGAATATCGTCTGCGAAGGGGAACTGTCGCAAATCAAGGAGCGGGGCAACCTGGATCTGAGCGAAGAGACCTATTTCCGGATCATTGATGGCAAGACCGCCGAATTGACGGCTCTGTGTGGTCATCTGGGGGCGAAATACGCACAGGCCGACGATGCTGTAACGGTCGCGATGGAACAGTATGGCCGTTCGTTGGGTCTGGCATTCCAGATTGCCGATGATGTTCTGGACCTGATGGGAACCGAGAAAAAGACCGGTAAGACACTAGGCAGCGACCTCGACAAGCAGAAACTGACGCTGCCGCTGATTCGATTGCTGGCAACCGCCTCCGAAGCGGATGGTGCGGATGTTCGGCGGTTGCTTTCCGCTCCGGAAGAGAC
>JBAWWJ010000029.1:0-45849 GCA_037146815.1 Planctomycetota bacterium | reverse complement strand
ATTTGATTACACGTTTCTACGAATTCCAAAACCATTAGCCGGACACTTGTGATTCCACCTACAAGAAACGCGTCGAGCCGAAGCGACTGGCCGAAGATGCGCCAAACATCCTCGTCATCCTCATGGACGATCTTGGGTCTGGTACCCCCTCAACCTACGGCGGCGAGATCAATACCCCGACGCTCGATCGCGTCGCGAAGTTGGGTGTCTCATTCAATCGCTTTCATTCCACGGCAATGTGTTCACCCACCCGGGCATCGCTGCTCACCGGACGCAATCACACCCGTGTCGGCAATGGTCAGATCGCGGCAATTGCCAATGATTTCGATGGCTTCAGCGGTACGATCCCGAAGTCCTCGGCGACGGTTGCCGAAGTGCTCAAGAACTACGGCTACAACACGGGGGCCTGGGGGAAATGGCACAACACGCCGGAAGAGCAGATCACATCCAAAGGACCATTCGATTATTGGCCCACTGGCTATGGATTCGAGTATTTCTACGGCTTCCTCGCGGGCGAGGCTTCGCAGTATGAGCCTACGCTGACACGTAACACATCTCCGGTCACCGAGCATCTCCCCAAAGGTTATCACCTCACCGACGACATTGCTCAGGATGCGATCACATGGCTGAGGGAGCAAAAGGCATACGCACCCGACAAGCCGTTCTTCATGTATTGGGCGCCCGGCGCCTCGCACGGTCCGCATCAAGTGATGAAGGAATGGGCTGATAAATACAACGGGAAGTTCGACGACGGCTGGGACAAGTATCGAGAACGCGTCTTCTCGAGGGCCAAGGTCAAGGGCTGGATTCCACAGACCGCGCAGCTCACTCCGCGTCCCAAGTCGATGGCTTCGTGGGATTCAATTCCCGACGGGGAAAAGCCCTTCCAGCGTCGCCTGATGGAAGTCTTTGCCGGTTTCACCGAGCACGCTGACTACAATGCTGGCCGCGTGATTAATGAAATCGAACGCCAGGGAAAACTCGACAACACGCTCATTTTCTACATTTGGGGCGATAACGGTTCTTCGGCTGAAGGCCTCTACGGCACGATCAGCGAGCAACTCGCTCAGAATGGAATTCCCACCAGGATTTCGCAGCACCTTGAAGCGCTGGAGGAACTCGGCGGGCTCGACGCGCTGGGCGGTCCGAAGACCGACAACATGTATCACGCTGGCTGGGCCTGGGCTGGCAGCACTCCGTACAAATCGACCAAGCTCGTCGGTGCCCATTTTGGCGGCACTCGCCAGCCGATGGCCGTCTCGTGGCCGAAACGTATCAAAGCAGACCCGACAGCGCGACCGCAGTTCCATCACGTCATTGATATCGTGCCAACGATCTATGAACTGACTAAGATCACGCCACCAAAGGTGGTAAACGGGTTCGAGCAGGATTCGATCGACGGCATCAGTATGGCCTACGCGTTCGGCGATGCCAAAGCGCCCGGCATGCGGAAGACGCAGTTCTTCGACATCATGGCCAGCCGCGGGATTTACCATGACGGTTGGATCGCAAGCGCGCCCGGCCCGCGTGAACCGTGGGTAGGCGGCCTGCCAAATGGCATCAAGGAATGGTCGCCGCTAACGGACAAATGGGAGCTTTATGACCTGAATGAAGACTGGAGCCAGGCGAACGATCTCGCAGTCGCGAATCCGAAGAAACTTGAAGAGCTGAAACTGCTCTTTCTGGTCGAATCTACGAAGAACAAGAACCTGCCGATTGGTGGCGGCCTGTGGTCCACCGCCATGTTCCACCCTGAAGATGCGCCCGCATCCACTCTCACGGAATGGACGTTCGACGCCCCCATCACCCGGATGCCCGAGTCCGCAGCCCCCAAGCTCGGCAAGCAAGACAGTCTGGTGAGCATGGAGGTGGACGTTCCTGAAAATGCAAACGGAGTGCTCTATGCGCTGGCTGGATTTTCCGGCGGCATCACCTGCTACGTGAAAGACGGCTACCTGTGCTACGAGTTCAACTTGTTCGAGATTCAGCGCACCAAGCTCAAGTCCAAAGAAAAGTTGCCGACGGGCAAGGTGAAGATTGAAGTCGAATCCAAATTAGCAGCGAAAATCGGCGGGCCGATGGACATCACGCTCAAGGTGAATGGCAAAGACGTGGCAAACGGACGAGTGCCGACCGCCATGTCCCTGCACTTCACCTCGAATGCGACTTTTGACATCGGCGCGGACTTGGATTCACCGGTCTCCCTCGATTACTTCAACCAGGCACCGTTCAAGTTCAATGGCACCATTGGCGTAACGAAGATCGCCTATCCCAAGAAGTAGGTCAAGGAAAACCAAGCTCGCGGGGAGGCCCAGCTTGCTTCAAGCCGGGCCAACCAGGGTATCGTAACACCGCTTCCACCACGGATTGTCTATAGGGAGGCTGTCACCGTTATGCGTCGTCACCGGCAGGGTGGCCCGCAAAAAAAACCGGGGCTTCCTTCGCAAAGCCTCAGTCCAGCCCCGGCCACCCTGCCGTGAGAAATCGAGGCCGAACAATGCGTCCGGTGGCGGGGTCAGAAGCGAAGCGGATGGCCCCGTGAACGAACAGCGTCGTCATAGCAAAGATTCCGGGCGTTCCGCGGTCTCAGATTCGCTCGAAATGGATTAAGGACGCAACTCTCATTAGACTGATTTCCCAGAACGCTTGTGAAACCGCTCACGCTGGGACCATTCGCATGCCAGACCTTGCCATTGAATTCGAAGACCATCGAAAGTCGTTTGAACCGGGGGAAGAGATCTCGGTAAAGCTTTCATGGGATCTGGAATCGCCGCCCGATGCGATTGAGCTGCGAGCGGTCTGGAATACCGAAGGCAAAGGGACCACGGATCTTGGGATTGAGCATTCCATCACGATTGACAGCCCCAATTCCACCGAATCACGGCGGATGTCATTCACGCTGCCGGAAGCCCCCTACAGCTTTTCGGGGCACTTGATTTCGTTGGTCTGGGCTCTGGAACTTGTCGTCAAGCCCTCTGAGCAATCCTGTCGCAAGGAGTTCACGATGGCCCCTGGGGCAACGGAAGTCATTCTGCATCCCGTCGAACAATCAGGTCGATTCAAGTTGAGAGTCTGATGCGGGCTCGCGATAACCCATTTTCCGTTTCCCGAGTGCTGGAACTTCGCTATAAGTTTCACTCGCAAGCCGATCAGGGATGGACATCGCTGCTGTCGCGACTGGAAGGTTTGCGATATCGGGCGGCAATCATCGGTCCGCACGGTTCGGGGAAGACGACTCTGCTGGAGGACCTCGGCTCTCGCCTGGTTGAGCAGGGATTTCGAACCCATCCGGTATTCCTCAATCGCCAGGAGCGTGCCTATCCCCACGATTTTGTCGCGCGAACAGTCGGAAAACTGTCATCGCGCGACATCGTTCTGCTGGATGGGTGCGAACAGCTCGGGCTTCCTGACTGGTGGCGATTTCATTGGCAGATGCGTCATGCAGGAGGTCTGGTCGTCACGACACATCGTGCGGGGCGACTGCCAGTGCTCTGGCGCTGCCAGACCAATCCTGAACTGCTCTTCGAACTGGTTCGCCGTCTTATCGATTCACACCGTTTTGACAACCCGGTCGACAACTTCGATGGCAACACGCCGCCAGAATTTCCTGCGGTTCCAACTCTTACTGAAACCCATCAACTGTTTCAGTACCATCGGGGAAACCTGCGTGATGCGTTACGGGAACTTTACGACCGCGCTGCCATGGCGCAATGACATCGCCGACGATGCCATTCCCGACTCAATACCTATGTTTTTTTTTGCAGGATCACGAAACCTGCATATCGTGATCGACCATACTGCGAACCAGTTCTGGAAACGTCGTTGTTGGAGACCAGCCAAGCTCCTGGCGGGCACGCGTTGAATCGCCGATCAACTGGTGAATCTCGGCCGGGCGATAGAAATCGGGGTCAACGATGACATGCTTCTGCCAGTCGAGACCGACATGGCTGAAGGCAATTTCACAGAACTCTCTCACGGAATGCGTCTCACCTGTTGCGATGACATAATCACAAGGTTTTGGCTGCTGCAACATCTGCCACATGGCGACGACATAGTCACCAGCGAACCCCCAGTCGCGCTGCGCATCAAGATTCCCTAACGGAAGCTTGTCGATCATTCCTTTCTTGATACGAGCGACGTGTGATGTGATCTTTCGAGTGACAAATTCAAACCCGCGTCGTGGCGATTCGTGGTTAAATAGAATCCCCGATGCGACGAACATCCCGTACGCTTCACGATAATTCCGTGACAGATCAAATCCTGTCACCTTCGAGATTCCATAGGGACTGCGCGGCGAAAACTTGGTGACCTCGCTTTGCGGTGATTCGGATGCATTCCCGAACATCTCGCTCGATCCCGCGAAATAGACCTTACAGCGCGGGGCAGCCTGCTTCACGGACTCAAGGACATAATGAGTTCCATCGATATTCGTTCGAAATGTCGAAAATGAGTCGTCAAACGAATAGGAAACAAAGCTTTGAGCGGCCAGATGATAAAGCTCATCTGGCTGAATCTGATTCACGGCACTGTACAAGGACGGAAAACTCTCCAGACTCGCCGCATGCAAATGAAGCTGATCGCGAATCGGCAGAATTCGCGACAGTCGATGGCGAGCATCTTCGAGTGCCACGCGGCGCACCAGACCGTGGACCTCATAGCCTTGTTTCAACAGCAGTTCCGCCAGATAGGAACCGTCCTGTCCCGTGATGCCAGTAATCAAGGCTCGCTTCATCAGTGCTCGATCGAAGTGTTATTGAGGATTCTTGCTGGAATGTGGTGCCGCGACCGCTGGTGCGGGATAGCAATCGGTCGCTGTCCAATGCTCGTGCCGAATCAGACCGCCCGATTCGACATCTGTGACTCGGATTTCGAATTGTGCCACGCCAAACGGAAGTTCGTCGCAGAGCCATGTATCGCAACGATATTGATAGAGAGGATCGTCAACGGGAAAGTCGACGGTTGCGGCAGCGGTCTGACAGCGGAAGGCGTCATCACGCATCGGCAACCTCAGGTAGCGAATCTTGCCGGCGCGATATTCCTTTTTCAGCGGCAAACCGCGAATAAATGTCAGATCTGACACTTTTTGCGGTGCCGAAACATCGCTCAGCCAGCGGACGCAATCAATGACAGGTGCCCCTTCACTGAACCGCTTGACGTCGATGGCAAATTGGCGCACGGTCACCAACGGCTTGTCATCCAGTGCCTCCTGAACGTCGATCTGCACAATGCCAGACTGCGGATTATCGGCTTGCTTTTGAACAGCCAGTCGTCGACGCAGGGTCGATCCGTCCAGTCCGGCGCAGGTAAAATCAATCCAGGGGGAGTCCTCTGCAGTTTTCCCGGCTTCTGGAATCGTCAGGAACCACGTCCACAAAGTGCGAGGCAGTGGAGCGGGTTTACGCGTGTAGTCGATCCACTTCCAGGCTTCCATCCGTTTAAACACCCACGGCTGCTGCCAGGGGTTTTCGATGGGAAGCCACGCGGACATTGCAGACAGGCCGAACAGAACGACTTGCAACCAGCGCATTACGGTATATCGAGCCCCGAAATCAACGACGGGGACAAGCGCCAAAAGCCAGAATGGAATGAGCCATAGCGCCCAGCGCAGCGAGCAACTGACGCCTCCATAATTGTAATTGTCGAACCGCGTCATGTAGAACGCAATCACGATGACGGACATGACGGCGCCCAGCCGGATCAGCGTTTTCAATCCCTGATTTCGTAGCGATCCGCTTGCCAGCCAACCGACAAGTGCCAGCAGAAAGAGAGGTGTCAGCGAAAAGATTCCGTGGTGCCCGATCGTCGAATGCAGGAAATAGACTGCCGGAGAATCGAGGTTGCGATCAACTCCATCCGGGTCCGACCAGTAACTCGGGATGCCGTCGACAACAAAGTTGTATTTCGACGACCCATAATTTGCGTAGGTCGGTTTCCAGCTTCCTGTCGCAATGACATTGGTGGCAAGAAACGCGATGATCGGAATCAGTGCTGCTGGTCCATACCACAGGATTGTCTGCCGGATGGATCGCCGTGCTGCCACGACAAGCGTCGCCAGCCCAAACGCGGCTGCGGGAAGTTCATTGGCACAGGCCCAACCTGCAGAAATCCCGCATAAAACAAAGGCCCAGCCGCGCGGCGACTCATCTGATAGAATTCGCTCAAGAGCGTACAGACTGCAAATCACCCCCACTACGGCAACCGTGTGATTATTGAGGGTCATCAGAAACGGAGTTGCCAATGTCGCGAAGGAGGCTGTCGCCAGAACAAACAGTCGACACCACGCCGATTGCGCCACGCGGCTCAGTAGTTTCCAGAGAACGAGCAGCGAGATGGCAAACGGAACGATATTCACCACCAGCAGCACCAAAGCCGTCACTGGCTGCGTTTGCTCTTCGAGCGACCAGCCCGTCAATCGCTGCACACACCATGTTACCCCGGCGACAATGACAGTCAGCAGCGGCGGCTTGGTGGAATAGAAGTGGCCGTCATCGTAGATAATGTCGATCGAATCCCAGCCGGGGACCTGTCGAATCTCATCGATCTGAAAGGTCCCACGCTCGACCAGCGACCAGACGGTACACCAGCGCGAACGGTCGTTCGCGCTTTGGAGTGGCCGGGCATTCAACAGAGCCGTCGCATGCAGCACGACGGCGACGACAATTAACAGTGCCGCTCCCCAACGCTCGGCGGTCGAGGCACTTTCGTCGGTGGCAACGGAAGACATATGCGATCTTTATTTGCTGTTTTTCTTCTCGTTCTTGGCCTTACGCTTTTCTTTCAGCGTCATTGTCGGCTTCTTGGCGACTTCCTTCTTCGCCTTGTCCCCTTTTCCCTTGTCTGCCATTGAAGTCATCCTTTGCATTCGATTCAGCGAAACTCGTCACGCTCTCAACGAGAGCATTGAGGGTGGAAATGATAGCAAGTCTTTGATCGAATCGAACCTGAGGCTGAGAAAAAGTCCATGGTTCACCGATTTCGGTCCTGCAAGATCCGTTCAACGGAGTGACGCACACGCGGCCAGCGCCACGACAGCAGTTTCGATTCGCAAGATGCATGGCCCCAGGCTGACCGCTTTCGCTCCGGCAGCGATTGCCATCGCGACCTCATCGTCTTTGAACCCTCCTTCAGGACCGACTGCAAATACGATCGATGACGATTCTTCCGAGACCAGATTCAATCTGTCACCTGTAGGGTGGGCGATATAGCTGGATCGTCCAGGAATCTCAGACTTGACGAAATCGGACCAGGCCATGACAGGCGAAATCTCGAGCAAGTGATTTCGCCGCGATTGCTTGCAGGCAGCAACAACCGCCTGCCGCTGCTTTTCCAATTTGCTGTCGCGCGGATCAACAACACTTCGGGAGGTGACCAGAGGGATCAGACGCGTCACACCGAGTTCCGTGGATTTTTCAATCAGCCAGTCGAACCTGTCTCCTTTCGGAACGGCGGTCCCAACGACAATCTCGCGCCTTGACTTTGGTTCATGGTGTGACGACAGGATTTGTAATTCCGCATCGCGTTTGCGAATTGCCAGAATCTGTGCCTGGGCAACGAGGCCCGCACCATTGAAGATTTCGACGTGCTCTCCAGTCGACGCACGGAGCACATGCATCAAATGGTGAGCTTCCAGGCCATCCAGAACGACGGTCCCGGATTCGGGAAGTTGAGGATGGAAAAATCGATTGAGCATTTCGTCACTGTTCCAATTACATTACCCCAAGTGCAGGTCGGCATTGTGGGAAGCGTCGACCGGAATCGCAACGAAGTGCGAGATAGTCATAGTTCGCTGTTTGAGGCAACGCATGCAAGGGCAAAAGAAAATCCTTCAAAGATTCCTTAAGCCGGACCTGCTGATCGTCGAAGCCATGGGGAAGAAGCAGTTGCCGAAGCGGTCCGGTGAGTCCCTGTTCGAGATCATCATGCGCTGACACGAACTTCGTCCGACGATGATGACCAGCAACAGACCACTGGAAGACTGGGGTCAATTGATCGGAGACCTGCCGAGCGCCACTGCCACACTCGACCGGTACCTGTACCGTCCATGGCTTAAGGACAACCTTCGCTGCCACAAATCCGGACGGCATCACCGAGCCAAAGAACGCTCAGGTCCTCCAGAGTCCACTGTTCGCGTCCTATGCTGGGGTCGCCGATTTCGACTCGGTCTGACGTGACCTGTCGAAACAGAACGACCGAATGACGCATTCCTGGACTCCATCCATACTGTTCCCTGTAGATGGGATCGGCAGCAGTTCTGGTCGTCAGTCCGACGGAGATAATCCATGGCCCGCTTCCTGGCTCCAATAGCCGATGCAGGTTTCCGGTGTGAGTTTCCACTCGCAAACCCGCCGCCGCCGTCTTGCGACAAAGGCCTCGATAGAGTCCGTGGATCGTCGTTCCGCCTGGCTCGCGCCCTTGCGGAACGCATGTCAGGCAGTAACGCACCATTTCGGCCTCGGTCGCTGGAATTTTGTGGTGAACCAGCACAGTCGCTGCACACGCAGCAGAACAACTGGCTTCGCTGGTCTGAATACAAACTCCATTTTGCCAGTTTGCGTGGCACTGCGGCGTGGCTCGCATCAAGGAAGCATAGGTCAGCCACAGGGTCAGTACTGCCAGTGGAAAGAGTAAAAGCGATTTGCGGAGTGCGCTGCCGGGGATCTGCCCCCATCCGCAACCGATGAACGCAAATGCAAAAATCGGTGTCCAATCCGCGTAAATGATGGCGTCAGCGAGTGGGAAAATATGCAGGAGTTCCGCGCGACCTCGGATCACGGTAATGAAAGTGATGAAACTGGTCATCAGAGTGATCGTCAGTCCCTGAAGTGCTCGCTGAGATAGTCGCGATTTCAGACCTATGGCAATGATGCCCGTACCAATCGAAAGCATCAGCATGACGGTGATCGGAAGAAGCAGGTCGACTGACATCTTTACCCTCAGTTTTATTCGGGGAGTGAATGGCAGGACGATGGGGGGCAGAACGATAAAGAGGACTTTGGTTTTAATTCTTCGGGATCGTTCTGCCCCCATTGTTCTGCCAAGTTTTTCGATTTGCAGCAATCCAAATAGCCGCTTTCACATCACCCGACAGATTGTGACATTCCCATTGCAACTGTTGGATTTCGATTCCCGGATTGGTTACTTTGAAAATAGATGGTACACCAACACGATCGCACGCCCGACTTCTGAAGGATTTCTGTAATGCATACATGGCAGATCAGGATGGCATCCAGACTTGCACTCGTCATGGTTTGCTCAGCCGCGATTGGGCAATCGACAATGCCTGTCGTCGCGGCGGACTTCGACATGGCCAAGCTGGAATCACTGCGCCCCAAACTGCGGGAATACGTCGAGAAGAATGTCGTTGCCGGGGCTGTTGCTGCCGTGGGGACTCACCGTGGGCTCGTAGGGATTGTTGCGGTTGGCCACCAGAACCGCGAGCAGAATCTGCCCATGCTTCCGAACGCGACATTTCGAATCGCGTCAATGACAAAGCCAGTCACGGCCCTCGCCATTATGATTCTGGTTGATGAGGGAAAAGTCTCGGTCGAAGACCCCGTCGAGAAATATCTGCCGGAATTCAAGGGACAGATGATTGTTTCCAGTCGCGACAAAGAGACTGTGACGCTGAAAAAGCCTTCCCGTCCCATCACCGTGCGCGATCTGCTGACGCATACGTCAGGTTTACCCGGAGGATTTCCCGAAGGGATTGGGGATCTCTACTTTCGTCGCCAATTGACTCTCGGGGAAGCAGTCGCTGTCAGCTCACAACGGCCACTGGATTTTGAACCCGGTACAAAATGGGCCTACTGCAATGCGGGAATCGATACGCTTGGGCGGATTGTCGAAGTTGTTTCGAAGGATTCCTTCGAAGCGTTTCTTCAAAAACGCGTGTTCGGTCCGCTGGGAATGCGCGACACGACGTTCTATCCGAGCGACGACCAACTAGCTCGTCTGGCGGGGTTGTACGAAGTGAAGGAAGGCCAGCTTCGACCCGTAGGTTATCAGCTGCTGGGGCCGACAAAAGTGGCACGACATCCCATTCCCGCCGGTGGGCTCTATTCCACGGCAGAGGATCTGGCCAGACTGTACCAGGTCATGCTGCTGCGTGGTGCGATCGGCGAATTGCGAATTGTTTCGGAAAAGAGTGTTGCTGAGATGTCTCGGAACCACACGGGTGACCTCGCCGCCGGATTTACGCCCAACGTCGGTATGGGATTCGGGTGGCAAGTGACTCGACAGCCTGAAGGAGCACATGCGATGCTCTCTTCCGGTTCGTACGGACATGGCGGGGCGTTTGGAACTCAGGGCTGGATTGATCCAGGACAGGATCTGTTTATTGTTCTGCTGATTCAGCGCGTCGGCCTGGCGAACGGAGATGCATCAGATATCCGTCGCGACGTCCAGCAGTTGGTTGTCGATGCCATCAAGCGATAATCTCAAGTCGCCGCATCGCTCGCGTTATTTCGTAGTCAGTTTCAAGAACCGAATGCGATTGGCAAACAAGGCCGGGCATCGAAATCGGCCGATTTCGATGCCCGGGATATCAAGTCGTTGAGATTTCGGTTCTGTCCGAGATCAATCAACCACCGGTACTGCCATTCGGTGCCCCTGCAACGATCATGTCGCACGAGGTATTGCAGTCGCAGTCATCAATACCATCAGTGTTGACGGCACCGAAGGTGTAAGAAATAGGGTTTGCCCCCTTGGTGCAGCCAGCGAATCCGGTGAAACCAAAGGATTGGTTCAGAACGCCGATCGCGTGGGCGGTGTCCTGCAGTTCTTCGTTGACAGCCACAACCACGCTGCTCAACCCGACGACGATGCCGAGAACAGTGATCGTGAGAATGAGTACCAGTTCGGCAGAGATGATCACACCCGATTCGTCATTCCAGAAAGTCTTCAGCATTTGATCGCCCTTTCGCGCGGGAAAAGAAAACAGACGTCGAAACCCGGAAGTTTCGACGCCTGCCTGTATCAGCAAGTTGTCATCCGGGTGTTAAACCGGAATTCAATCAACCACCGAGGCTACCGTTTGGAGCACCAACGGCGATCATGTCGCACGAGGTTGCGCAATCGCAATCATCCACGCCATCGGTGTTGGTAGCACCGAACGTGTAGGAGATGGGGTTTCCACCCTTCTTGCAACCAGCGAAACCGGTGAATCCGAACGACTGATTCAGAACGCCGATTGCGTGAGCGGTGTCTTGCAGTTCTTCGTTAACAGCAACAACGACGCTGCTCAGCCCGACGATGACGCCGAGGACGCAGATCGTGAGAACAAGTACGAGTTCGGCAGAGATGATCACACCGGATTCGTCATTCAAGAAATTCTTCAGCATTTGAGAGACCTTTTTTGTTTGAAATTTGCTCAAAACTGTGTTGAAACATGAAACTGACACTGGGAGAAAATCTGTTTTAGTCTTCCCAGCCCCAAGACATCGTTATGCAGTGTGGCTGCAGTGCGTTGCCTCAGTTACCAGACGAACAGGAATTCGACGTCAAACCCTCTTCATTCCCTGGCAGGATTACCACTTCTTTCAGTTCGCGAGGCTGATTCGTGGTATTCGTCACATTACGCACGATCAGTGCCAATCGCCGATTCATCGCAACAGGTGCAGGACAGAAAGGCTGTCCAGTCGGTGCGGCCGCCCGAATCGGCTTCATAGAATCAATACAGTCGATACAATCGTTCTCAATGCGGGCGCTCCAGTCGACACAACCCCTATAGCCGGAACATTCGATCGTTTGGTGAAATCGTGCTCATTGATGATGACTGACGTATTCGGATCGAAGGAGTGTTTCGAAAAGGCAACGCGTGATTATCAGATTGTTTGGGATGTGCATCGGTTTGGTGTCGGGGTCCGGTACAACGTCGCGAGCGGTACAACGTTGGGGTCGGGCCTGCGATTTTTCGACTTTGGCCGGACACGAACTTCCTTCAATGACCATGACCTCTCACGGCCAAAATCGAAAAATCGCAGGCCCGACCCCTGATTAGCTCTGATTACATGACCACCGGGTTACAATTTCCGCATGTTCACTCAGCCCACCATTCTGATGTGTCCGCCCGATTTCTACGGAATTGAATATGAAATCAATCCGTGGATGAGTCGCAGTATTCCCAGCGATCCCGATCGATCGCGTTCGCAATGGAAGGGACTTCACGATCTGCTTGTCAATCTGCACGTTGACGTGCGACTTCTCGAACCGATCCCTGGATTGCCGGATCTGGTCTTTACCGCGAACGCCGCTCTTGTCTGCCATAACGTGGCGTACCTGTCATCGTTCCGGCATGCGGCCCGTCAGGGAGAAACGCCCGTCAATGAGGCCTGGTTTCAATCGCAAGGGTTTCGAACCGTTCCGATGCCATCTGGAATGTACTTTGAAGGGGCTGGCGATGCTCTATTCTGTGGTGACACTCTGTACGCGGGATATCTGGTACGAAGCGATGCTGCTGCGATGCAGTGGCTTGGGAAGGAACTCGGTTGTCGGGTCATTCCGTTACAACTGGTAGACGAACATTTCTACCATCTCGACACCTGCTTTTGTCCGCTGGATCATCAGACCGCGATCTACTACCCGCCAGCATTCGATGATTATGCTCGGCGTGCGTTGTCACAGATTCCTCGACTGATCACGGTTGATGAAGCAGAAGCGGCGCGATTTGCCTGCAACGCCGTGGTTGTCGGAAAAGACGTCGTCATGAATGCGGGTTGCCCGAAACTCGAAGCGGCACTGACAAACGCGGGATTCACTCCACATGCGACCGAATTGAGTGAGTTTCTCAAGGCGGGCGGAAGTGCCAAATGCCTGACGTTACGGCTGGACGGTGAAACGGCGGCTATCTGGCCGCTGGTTCGATAATGGCGCGGGCCAGTAACCTGCGTTGTTTCCCGCTTCGCTGACAGTCTGCCCAGGAAGAATCGATTCGCCGTAGTCCACCACGGATCGGCTGCGAATGGAGTCCATTTGTCGTAACGCAATCGGTTGTGATGTTGTTGCCAGGCGCCCTTGACCGGGAATATCTAATTCGACGGCCAGCACCCCGAACTGGCTGGTTCGCAAATTGTGATCGGCAGGACGTGGCGGAAGTGCCACCACCACCTTCTGAACTCCCGAGGCATCAAGATCGGCTGAATCAACGAACTGAGACCAGGAACTTAACAGTACCAGATCACTGGGTTCTTCGAAGTATGTTTCCGCGTATGCCCGCACCAGGCGGGCGCGACGCGTCCACAGTGAACACTTGAGTGATCCCTGCACCGGACAGGGACTTCCTGTGGCGGTTCGTCCCTGGAATGAAACCTCGAGCGAGTTCCAGTCTGCCAGGCCATTTCGATTGAAGGCTCGGGCTGTGACCAGCAATTCACGTGGCTCAGGAACCTCCATTCGACCTGATGGAATGGCTCCAGTATTGCCCGCAAATGACACTGGCGTGCCGTCTTGATTTCGAATCCCGACAACGACTCCAGGATCACGCCATGGAGACAACACCGGAATTGGGCAAATGGCAACGCATGGGACGCAACACGAGGATGACAGGTGTTCTAGTTCCATCGCCCCCCCGTTGATCGTCAATGGTTCGGGATCGGACTTCTGGTCAAATGACAACAGAGGTTCCGGTGGCGGGGGAGGAAATTGTAATGACCTGGCATCCGGCGTAACCGTTGACGGTTCGTACTGGTCTGGCGTCGATGGAAGGTCCGATCGAGTGTTCGGCTTCGGAGATTCCGCAAAGTCCTTGACTTCCACCCCGGCTGGGACCTTCAAATCGAGTGCGATATTTGGGGGGGCGTAAACCGTCTTCACGCGGCTCCAGTTCAGCACACGCTTGAGATTGATTCGTTCATTGCTGACTTCCAGCACTGCTTTCTCGGGGCGAGTGGAATCGGTGGAAATTGTATTTGCCCGAATTCGCTGCCCGGTTTGCATCTCGACCATAACCCCCTCGTCAGCCGCGATGCCGAATCGACACGCGTTGATAAAGAGCAACGTTACGATGATGCGAATGGACAACATGAATTCCGCCAATACTGCAAGCCGATCGACACAATGCCCGAAATGGTAATGGCTTGTGCAACAAGCCGTGATTGGGCATAGGTACGCGTCTCCAGATAAGAGCGAACGTGGTGCCGGTCAGGTCCAAAATCGTGAGTCCCTAAGCGCGTCCCGACCTTCACTGGCTGTCTCCTCGTCAATTTGCTGGCCGGCTCAGTGTCGTAACTACAGTCTCGTAACTCGAAATCACTTTGCCCCGACCTGACCTGTTTGTTCACTTAACGGCGGGCCAGTTGCCGGGCTTCTTTGTTCAGAGTTGAAGTTCTCTCAACTTCGGAAATCCTCCAATATCGTCGAATCCAGGATGCGACCTCGAATTGGTTGACCATACTCATCGGTGTGGCCCCAAATTGAAGTGAATATCGCCGCCAGAACCTACCCGACTAAGAAGTCGGATGATCCCTGTTCTCAAAGTACTGAATGCTTCGTTCCAGACAATCCCAGATCTGATCACTCGGTGCGATCTCGAACAGCCATGGCCCCGCATGCTGATTTTTGTCCAGCGTCGCCAGCAGTTGAATCCAGTCGAGATCTCCTGCTCCGACTTCACACTTAATCGTCCCGTGCTGCCGCTGTTTGATGTGAATCATGGAAACCTCATCTGCTCTGATCCGGCGGACAATTTCAATGATTGCGTCAACCGATTCTGTCAGCAGCAGATTACACGGATCAAAACAGCATCGCAGCCGATGCTCGTCACTTGCCAGCAAGCGACGAGACTGTTGGAACACGGAATTAAAACTCGACCAGTTCTGATACGCATGTTCGACGGCCAAGTCGCCTCCGCGATCGATTACCAGACGCGTCATGAGTGCGAGTCGCCTGGCGGCTCGCTCCATCGCTGCATCATCCAACCGGGGCGCTCGAGTTGTCGTGTCGACCAGGCGAAGGTGAGGTTTCGTACCTCCACCTAAGGCGACTGCGGCATCCAATGCCCGCTGAAAGGCATCATCCATGTCAGCCTGCTCGGGGCCGAACAGTGGAAGACTGACGGCGAGATTGAGTTGTAAATCAGGAAATCGGTCAGCCAATCTTGAAAAGGAGTCTGGAGCAAACGAGATACCGTCCAGGTACGACTCAAATTCACCAAGACTACCCTGTCGTAATTCGATCGCCAGAAACCCCGCGTGCCTGGCTCTGTCCATCAGGTGAAGCAGGGATTCCCCAGCATCCAATTGCAATTTCCAGCAATTGGAGACAATCCCCCAAGCTCTCTGAGTTCGGCAATAATCGGCCATACTTGCTTTTTTCTATGAATGCGACAGGTTGGCGGGGCTGGAGTCTTCGCCAAGCCTGGCAAGCACCTGTTACGTCGAACACAGGCGACGTTGAACATAGGGGCTTCCCTTCGGTCCAATCCTATCCAACCATTCCGTCAAGGACGATCGCTCCGAGAATGAGTGACCATCCATCCGCTTGCTGGGCAACGAAGGATACAATACAGCTGTCGTCCGTGTAGAATCAGAGTTGCCGAGGTTGAAAATGTCCAGTACCGTCAGGTTGAAAGTTCGTTCATGACTGAAAACTCGAATCCGCCATCACAAGCCTCATTGCCGCCGGTGCAGCGGTTGGGACGTCGGATTTTTTTGGGATTTCTTGGAACGGTCGGGCTGCTCTATGGGGGAATCCTGTCCTACCATCTGCTGGTCCCACGCCGGTCCAATGCTGATCTGACACTTCTTGAGAAATGCCGTGAAATGTGCCTGGCTTACGGGCTCGTCCCCACAGGGCATCTGGCAAACGATGCCAAGGCCTATCTTCGCTCGGAAAAATCGCGACCACTGATATCCCCCCTGTACGAAATCCTGTCTGACAAAGACTTCGTCGCCAAACCGTCGCAGTCGCATCCGCTCCTGGGAAAAATTGCCCCCGACTTTGATCTGTCCGACGACAAAGGTCACCGAACAACGCTGCGAGGGACGTTGAAAGACGCTCCCGTCGTGGTCGTTTTCTATTACGGATATCACTGCAATCACTGCGTCGGACAACTCTTCGGATTAAATGAAGACCTGAATCGCTTTCAGGAGTTGGGAACTCAAGTTGTCGCCATCAGCGCGGATCCTCCCGAACTGACAGCCAAGCGATATGCGGAGTACGGTCGGTTCGAATTCCCCGTCCTCTCGGACCCGGACAACAAGGTCGCTCTGGCCTACGGCGTCTATCAGCCCGAGGCCGAGGGGCAACCTGAGAACAAGCTGCATGGAACATTTGTGATCGATTCCGATGGTACGGTTCTGTGGTGTAACACCGGAACCAAGCCGTTTCTCGACAACCAGACGTTACTGACAGTCATCGCCCGACAGCATGGATTGACGGACCAGTAAGACGATTTCGAGCATACATTGGGGAACTTTATTCATGGACAGCCGTTTCATTGCCGTACCTCTGCTGTTTTCATTGCTGACGATCCACGCCAAGGCTCACGACACTTGGGTGCAGACGAATACCAACATCATCCGATCAGGTGACGCCGTGCACATCGATCTGATGCTGGGCAACCATGGCAATGATCATCGCGACTTCAAACTGGCCAGCAAAATCACGCTCGATGGTTCGACATTGAAAGTGATCGCCCCTGATGGCAAGAAGTTCGATCTGAAAGATCGGCTGGCCGATCTTGGCTACACGCCCAAGGAAGGATTCTGGAGCAGTCGCTTCGCTGCGACAGATGCGGGACTTTATCTGGTCGAACATACACGCGATTCTGTGGTCAATCACGGTAGCCCCTCGCGTTCGATCAAGAGTGGAAAGACGTTTTTTGTCGTCAGCAAATCACTCGATAAAGTCCCGCAAGAGCATCCCGGGTTCGACAAAGTATTGGGACATCCTCTGGAAATTGTCCCGGAAGCGAATACCGTGACCCCCATGGGGCCCGACCTGCCGATTCGAGTCAAAGTGCTGTTTCAGGGGAAGCCGCTGAGGGACGCACGAGTCTCGTTTATCCCGCGTGGAGAAACCCTGTCCGAGGGATTCGACCCGAACTACGAACGTCAGACCAACGACAACGGACGTTGCTTCTTCGTGCCAAAGTCGGGCAACTATTACCTGGTCGTTGTCCATCACAAGGCCGACGAAAAAGGAAAGGATTACGAATCGACATCGTATGCGGCCACGCTATCCGTATTCGTTCCTGAGATCTGCCCGTGCTGCGGTGAATGAGCTTCATTGAGAATTAGCGAGTGAAACATCGTCGCGAGTGAGTCAATTTTCGAAAGTATGACCATGATTGACAACTGGAAGAGTTCGATACTGATTCTTTGCCTGACGCAACTGGCCGGCGCTGCCGAGCCGAAGTTCGAGACTGCTCAGGTCGTGAAATTTCACGGATACGAACAGACGATCCAACTGACTCGCGGAACGGCTAAGGCGGTACTCAGCCCACAGGCAGGTGGGCGCGTTCTTGCATTTTCTGTCGACAACCAGGATGTGATGTACCTGGATGAACAGGACAAGGCCTGGCAACCGGGCAAACCAAAGTCCTCGTCCGCCGGACGATTCGATTATGGCCCGGAGCTGACAGTTATTCCGCATCCGAATCTCTGGTCCGGTGATTGGACCGGCGAAATCACAGGCCCCCACTCGGCTCGGCTGACGAGTCCCAAAGACGATGCGGCCGGCATTCAACTGGTCCGGGACTTTCAATTGGCGGGAAGTGGACCTGAAGCAGCACAGGCTCCCTGGCACCTTGTCTGCAAACAGGCAATTCACAACATCTCGAAGGAGGTGCGGGAGGTCTGCCACTGGGGACGCTCGTTCTCGCCGGGAGGAGGCATCTGCCTGATTCCATTAGGCGATCGCCCCAGCCGATTTCCCTCGAAATACGCGATGTATGAAGAAGGGGCCATCATCAATGTGAGAAACACGGATGAAAAAATTCGGGAGCGGGATGGATTCCTGGAAATCCTGGCTCCTCCCAGAAAGCCCAAGCTCGGATTTGATTCCACGGCAGGATGGCTGGGATACCTGATGCCAAATAACACGCTCTTCGTGAAGCGATTCGCGACCTTTCCTGATCGCGTCTACAACGAAGCCGCAGGCCTGACATTGTCGGTCTGGTACCCGACCGGGCCACGCATCGAATTGGAGCCGATCGGACCTCGTGAACGATTGAAACCGGGTGAATCCGCGTCCTTCACGGAAGACTGGTGGGTCCTGCCCTATTCATTTCCGAAAGCCGGGGAACAGATCGACTTAAAGAAACTTTCAAAACTCGTGACATCGAAGCTTGCGGCTGGTTCATCGCCCGCAGGCCAATAACCGTTTGAGTATTGTTTCGTTCATGAACCCTGACGAGGAGTGACTCCGATGATGCAGCCGCATTTGAAAATGCAGTGTGTGATGGTACTCGGTTTCCTGATCACGGCGGTGATGGGTGCGTCCGGTGCTGATGACGCCAATGAAGACGCGATCAAGAAGGATCGTAAGCGGATTGAAGGGACCTGGAAGATCGTCCGTTTCGTCATCAACGGGAATTCATCGACGGACGACGCGGCGAAGATGATTGTCGTCAACGGTGCCGACGGGTCATGGAATCTGACAGTTGACGGTCAGGAAATTGTCCAGGGAACAACAACCATTGACCCTTCCAAAAAGCCCAAAACGATCGACATTACGCCGACCACAGGCGATGACAAAGGGAAGATTTACCTGGGAATTTACGAAGTGGGAGACGACACTCGAAAATTGTGTTTCGCCCCCACTGGAAAGCCGCGACCGACCGAATTCACTTCCGTGTCCGGAAGTGATCATATTCTGGTGATGTTTGAACGGGTCAAGAAATGACTGCCGCAGACCCCGTCACCTTCTATCATTTGTGGGATACCTGTTTTTCTGGACCGACCAAATTACCACGATGGAATAGAGGGATTACGACTGACGGCGTTGCATCATGCGATCTATGCAATGATGTCCCGAACCACCGAACCGTGGACGTCCGTCAGCCGATGGTCGCGTCCCGCATGGCGAAATGTCAGTTGCTCGTGATTCAGTCCGAGCAGATGCAGGATCGTGGCGTGGAAATCGGGCATCGTGACTTTGTTTTCGACCACGTAGTAGCCGAACTCATCCGTCTGTCCGTAGGTCATTCCTCCGCGAATTCCTCCCCCTGCCATCCAGATGCTGAAAGCATGCGGATGATGATCGCGTCCATCGTTGCCCTGTGCGGCTGGGGTTCTGCCGAACTCCGTTGCGAAAACAACCAGCGTGTCTTCCAGCAGCCCGCGTGATTTTAAGTCTGTCAGCAGGGCCGCGATCGGTTGATCCACCCGCCTGGCATTGGTTGTGTGATTGTTCCTCAAATCTCCGTGGGCGTCCCAATAGTTTCTAGGATAACTGAAATTCACCTGCACAAATCGAACCCCAGCCTCAAGGCACCGTCGAGCCAACAGGCATTGCCGTGCATACTCATCCGTGGGATCCGCTCCGACTCCATACAACGCATGAGTCGCGGCAGACTCACGGCCCAGATCCATCACACCATGCGCTTCCGACTGCATCCGGTATGCCAGTTCAAATGACGCGATACGTGCTTCAAGGCTTGGATCACTGCCGACACGCTGCATGTGTTGACGGTTTCGACGTGCCAGCAAATCCAGTTGCAATCGCTGCATTCCTGCAGACTCACCCGGAATCAGATCCGACAACATGGCGTCTTTAAAGTTCGTGCTGCCATCGCCAATACGGGTCCCCTGAAACGTTGCTGGAAGAAACGCCGATCCATAATTCTGAGCACCGCCGTGATACAACGACGGGCTGAGGCTGAGGAATCCCGGCATGCTCTGGTTTTCAGTTCCTAGCCCATACAGTGTCCAGGCCCCCAGGCTCGGTCGGGCAAACACACCACTTCCCGTATTGATATTCAAAAGTGCCGGGCCGTGTGAGACCTGATCTCCACCGTTCATCGATCGGATGACACAAATATCATCAATACACACCCCAATCCTGGGAAACAGATCGCTGACGGGGATTCCGCTCTGGCCATACTTCTGAAACTTCCAGGGCGACGCCAGCAGATTCCCGGTGGGTGCGAATTCATATTTCGGCTTGGCGATCGGGAGTGGCTGCCCATTCATTTCTGCCAGCTTTGGCTTCGGATCGAACGAGTCCACGTGCGACACACCGCCGTGCATGAATAGAAACACGACTCGTTTCGCCCGAGCAGGGAAGTGAGGCGGTTTGGGTGCCAGAGGCGACACCGCTTGCTCATTTGCCGCACGTGACTCGCTCGCCGCCATTCCCAGCAGCGCGATGTGACCAAAACCGCAGGCGGAACGCTGCAGCCAGTCGCGGCGGGAAAGTGGTACTGGATTCATGATGATCACTCCACGTAGAGAAACTCATTGGAGCAGAGAAGCAATTGACAATAGGACTGCCAGGCAGCGCGACGACGGTCTGCTTCCGGCTGTGCTTGTGCAGCCTGAGTCGCCATGCACTCAGCAATGAAACGATGGGCGTCCGCAACTTCTTCCATCGTCGATTGACGACCAAACGCGAGCCAATGCATCGTCTCGATCCGCTGGTCGTCGGTCTGCTGATCTTCCGCCAGCAGGCGTTCCGCCAGGAATCGAGCCTGGTCGCGCACGAAGGGATTGTTGAGCAGGAACAGTGACTGCGAAGGAACGGTCGTGTCATTCCTCACTGCGGTGACTCCGTTCGGATCAGCCACGTCAAATAATGCCAAAACATTCGGCAGCATGTTGCGAACGACGGGCAGATACACAGTCCGTTTCGTGAACTGAGTGTAATATGGGTCGTCGGCTGCCAGCCGATTGGGGCGGATCTTGGATTTGATATCCTCGGCCCGCTCAAACAGCAATTCACCGCTTTCATTCGAACCCAGGGTACGATCAAGTTTTCCGCTGACCGCGAGCATGGCATCTCGCATTTCTTCAGCCGACAGGCGCCGTCGAGAAAACGACGAAAGCCATAATCGCTCAGGATCGATCTGCAGTGACGCTGGACCAGCCGCATTCCCCTGTTGATACGTGTTCGACAGAACCATCAGCCGATGCTGTGATTTGACACTCCATCCACTCTCGATGAATCGAATGGCGAGCCAGTCGAGTAACTCGGGATGCGAGGGACGATCGCCACGCACGCCAAAATTATCGCTGGTGGCGACGAGTCCCCGGCCAAAATGATGTTGCCAGATCCGGTTGACCATCACACGAGCTGTGAGTGGATTTGCCGCGCTGGCAATCCAGCGTGCCAACTCGATTCGTCCACTGCTGAGTTGATTCGGATCAACCACCGTGTTTGCCTCAGCCTGCGATGCGAGTTGCCCCACCAATTGCAGCACACCGCGTGGCACGATCTTGCCGAGTGTGAATCGATTGCCTCGCAGGTGCACCCGCAGGTTTCTGGGATGCGATTCCTGTGGTGCCATCACCATCAGCGGTGCTTTTCCATCACCTTGCGGAACCTCATATTCCCACCACATGGAGGCATTCCGGGCCTCATCCTGAAACGGCTCAGTGCTGCGAAAGATCCCTGCCATTGCGTAGTAGTCGGTCGCCCGGATGGCATCGAACTTATGGTCGTGACAACGTGCACAAGCCAGTGTCAGACCAAGCATCGCGCGCCCGGTGACGTCGATCTGATCGTCAACGATATCGAGACGCGATTGTTCCTTGTCAGTTTCCGCGAGTGCTTTGGGGCCGATCATCAGGAATCCGGTGGCGATAACCCGCCGAGTCCTCACTGCAACGGAATCGTCAGGCGGCAAAAGATCTCCTGCGAGTTGCTCGATCAGGAACTGGTCATAGGGAAGATCGTTATTGAAGGCATCGATGACGTAATTGCGATACCTCCAGGCGAATCGCATGACGGCATTGGCATCATTGGCGGTGGATTCTGCATACCGGACAACATCCAGCCAGTGCCTGCCCCACCGTTCGCCGTAGTGAGGCGACGCAAGTAACCGATTAACGACAGTTTCGTAGGCCTGAGGTGAATCATCGTTCAGAAACGACGAGACCTCGTCCCTCGTCGGTGGTAACCCGGTCAGATCAAATGTCACGCGCCGCAGCAATGTCAGCTTGTCGGCAGGAGCGGCAGGCTTCAGGTCTCGGGCTTCCAATTCGCGCAGAATGAAGCGATCGATCGGCGACTTGACCCAGGCTTCATTTTGCACTGATGGAAGCGCCGGGGCTTTCACCGGCTGGTACGCCCAGAAGCGTTTCTCTGCGTCAGTGAAAACTGCAGGAGTAGCCTTGTTTTGAGGAGTTTCGAGCCATAATCCGAATTTTTCTGCGAGATGGCTTTCGATCCCCGAACGCTGCTGGTCGCTGAGTGCGGTGTTGTAGATGATGACTTCACCAACATCCCCTTGGATCGATCCACACCAGTCGAGTGCCTTGCCGAGGTAGGCGCCGATGTCGGAACGGTGCTGGATATCAGGAATCCCATCGCGTCCCTCAAGCGGCATCCCGACTGGCCGCGAAGCCGCCACCCCATTGATGAATATTCGCGTTGTCGACCGCATCGGTCCAGGCTGCTTGATGATCGTCAGCAGAGTTGATTTTCCGTAGTACGGCTTGAAGGAACCCTTTCCCAGTGAGGCATCGTGGTTCCAGCCCCCGGCAAAATGAAGTGCGTGATCCTCACCACGATTGATTTGCACCAGTGCCGCCAACGGCTTGCCGGGGTCGCCCGTATGAGCCGGATTGCCAATCGCAATCACGCCATCGAAAGGTGCAGACACCTCGTGCGGGGTCAGATTCATGACAACCATAATTGTCAGCGCCGCATCACCTCGAATGTTGACAGGATTCGCTGGGGAAGAAGCGAATCCGGTCGAGGTATCGAACCGAATCGCAGGCCGTCCCATCAGTCGACTTTGCCTGGCAACTCGCCCCGGTTGTCCGATGCCCCCAGTTCGAATTCCCTTCGTCGCCGACACGTCGCGTCCGTGCCCACTTTGATCCGGCCAGACGTGAACCGGATCTCCGTCGTTGAGCGAGATGGCATCGGCCTTGAGCCACAACTGAAGCGACTTTGCCAGGTCTCCTGCCTGCGGTTCGATCGGCAGGGCAAGTTCGGAAGCCGCGGTTGGGTCTGCAGCCTGTCCAACGGCACCGGGCCAGACAGCCCCCTGTTTGACCCATTCGACGAGCGCTGCGATCTGAGCTTCCGTCAGCTTGCCATCAGGAGGCATCGCCAGTCCGTTCTGGTGTCGCACAGCCTGAATCAGCAGGCTCTGTTCAGGTTTTCCTGAAGCGACAGCCGGACCGGTTTCTCCCCCTTTTAACAGAGATTCGCGCGATTCAAGACGCAATCCCCCTTTGACCATCGTCCCGGAATGACACTTCAGACATCGCTGACCCAGAAGTGGTCGAACGTGCTTTTCAAAGTGATCTTCCGGTTCGGAAGCACTCAGCCAAATTGGAACCAGGATGTTCATTACGGTCGAAACCAGGATGAACCAAATTTTTGTGCGAGATCGCATTGGATAACGACTCTCCTGTTTTCACCGAACCATCCAGAGGCGGATATGGGTCAGGCAATGGTTGTCGCCGGCGTTGATAAACAATCTGTGATGTTAGCATTTGCATGAGCCACTGCCAGCATCCATTGGATCCAACTTCATGTGTAATTGCGAGTGGCAGCGACTCGTCAGGTGCGACGTGAAAGACATGGATGCTGAATTCGCTCCGCGACATTTCCCGAATGTTACGACCCTTTTTCCGGTCGCGGCAGTTCACGATTCGTGTTGATCACACTGCGGACAACAGCAGAACCCCCAGCGAAATAATTCCCGCGATCAGGCCCGAAAGTGGCCAGGCATTTCCAAAGGATCGAATGAGGCGATGAATTGCGGGGGTCATCCCGCTCAGGGCAATCGGACCGTACACAGAGTGGTCGGGCTGACGAAGTGAGAATTCAAGCACAACCAGAACCCAGATCGGGGCTGCTGCCAATAGGATTGACGCACCGATCAGATTCACTCGCGAATTCCAAGGCGATTTCACTTCCATTGAAAACTCAATTCGAAAGACATTTTGCGAGTCGCTGCTGTAGAATCGATTCACGATCAAATCACGACTCGACGTACCGCCTTTGGGACGATTCCTGCTGAATCGAACGAAAAGTGTAGATGACTTGGCGACCGGGCTCGGTAATCATCTCATTCAGGACATCGGTGTCAATCATCAAGCAATGCATCAATCCCTCATTACGAGAGAAGCCATGACCGATACAACCGACACAACAGCGACCGAACTGGCAACCTTTGGCGGCGGTTGCTTTTGGTGCCTGGAAGCCGTTTTTGAGCAACTTCGCGGGGTCACATCTGTGACATCTGGCTACGCTGGCGGAAATATTGACGAGCCGACATACGAGCAGGTCTGTACTGGTCGGACTGGACACGCGGAAGTCATTCAGATCGCTTTCAATCCCGAGATCATCACGTTTGAAGACTTGCTTGGCGTCTTCTTCGCGGTCCACGACCCCACGACATTGAACCGACAAGGGGCTGATGTCGGGACGCAATATCGTTCCGTGATTTTCATTCACTCTCCTGCACAGCACGAACAGGCGATTCGCAAAATTTCCGAACTGAATGCGGCCCATGCATTCGCCAGCCCGATCGTCACCGAACTGGCTCCAATCCCGCAGTTCTTTCCGGCAGAACGTTATCACCAGGGATATTTCCGCAGCAACGAAAGCCAGCCCTACTGCCAGCGGGTTGTCTCCCCAAAGGTCACAAAATTCCGCAGCAAGTTCCCAAATCAACTGAAAGACTGACGGCCGTAACCTAACGGACCTGATTCATTTTCGGCCGTGTCTTCCGCGCCCTCCGTGTCCAAGTCTGGCAGACGAGTTTCCTGCTTGCACAGGACACGCGTGACGCTTGAACAAATCGTCGGTAGAATGGACTGGTTCACCAGAAACCGACTTGAAAGCCGGAGGCTCTTTTTTCTGGCCTGATTCTGTCAGGGGAAATTCTGGCTGTTTATTGATTGCTTTGCGGAAAGGATTCCTCCGTCATGGCGGACACCGCTGCTCCTGTTGATGTTCCTCAAGTACGCCCGTTTGCCCATCTGCATTGCCATACGCATTACAGCCTGCTCGACGGGGCCAACCGGATTGATCAGGTGGTCAAAAAGGTGAAGGGAGCGGGGATGAATGCCCTGGCCATCACCGACCATGGCAACCTGTATGGGGCTCTCGAATTTTACAACGAATGTCGTGGGGCCGGGGTCAATCCTGTGCTGGGGCTCGAAGCGTACATTGCTCCGGGATCGCGGTTTGACAAAGCGGGGGCGTCGCGAGTCAAGGAAGCCAGTTATCACTTGACACTACTGGCCATGAACCGGGTCGGGTTTCAGAATCTGGTCAAGCTCTCGTCTGCCTCGTTCCTCGAAGGGTTTTACTACAAGCCCCGGATCGACAAGGAACTGCTGCAGGCTCACAACGAAGGTTTGATCCTGCTGACTGGATGTGCGGCGGGAGAATTATCGCAGTTGCTGCTCGGTGGGAAAGACGAAGACGCTGAAAAGCTGGTCCACTGGTACACCAAAGTGTTCGGCGACCGCGTTTACTTGGAAATCCAGAACGCCGATTTCGCGATCCAGAAACAGTGCATGGATATGACTGTTGATCTGGCGAACCGGATGGGTCTGCCACTGGTCGCCACGAACGATGCGCATTACCTGAATCAGTCCGATGCCGCGATGCATGACGTGCTGCTTTGCGTGAACACCAAGACCGAGCGTTCTGACACCAAACGCATGAAGATGGATTCGGACCAGCTCTTTGTCCGCACTCCCGATGAAATGTACATCGCCTTTCCGGGGTTTGAGGATGCTGTCGCACGATCACAGGAAATCGCCAATCGCGTCGATATTCAACTCGATCTGAAGTCGAGGCACTATCCGGTGTTCCAACCGCCGGAAGACAAAAAGGACATCGACTATCTGCGAGAACTTTGCGAAGACGGAATGAAGTTCCGCTACGGCGAAGAAAACATCACTCAGGCTCATCGAGACCGGATGAAGTTCGAATTGTCCGTCATCGAAAAGATGGGCTATGCGAGTTACTTTCTGATCGTCTGGGACTTCGTCCGGTTCGCCGTCGAACAAGGCATTCCATGCAGTGCAAGAGGTTCCGCATGCGGAGCCCTCGTGGCTTACGTCCTGCGACTCAGTCACGTCTGCCCGCTGGAATACGATCTGCTGTTCGAACGGTTCCTCGATCCCAGTCGAACAGAACCACCCGATATCGATATCGACTTCTGTCGCGATCGACGGCAGGCGGTCATCGACTACACCAAGCAAAAATACGGTTCTTCGAACGTTTCACAGATTGGTACGTTTGGAACGCTAAAGGCGAAAGCGGCGATCCGCGACGTTGCGCGAGTTCTTTCAGTATCTCCGAAAGATGTCGATGTCATTGCCAAGATGGTTCCAGAAACTCTCAATATCACCCTGGAAGAGGCGATCAAAGAGAGTTCGGAACTGAAGGCGCTGTACGACAATGATCCGAAGATTCGCGAAATCCTCGACATGGCGCGTCAGATTGAAGGACTGGCACGCAGCGCGGGGACTCACGCAGCCGGGGTCGTGGTTTCGGACCGGCCGATCTCGGAATATATTCCTCTGCAGACGATCACCGGCAAGTCGGACATCATCACGCAATGGGAAGGTCCGACGGTCGAAAAGGCCGGCCTGCTGAAGATGGACTTCCTCGGCCTGCGCAATCTGACGATCCTCGACAAAGCGGTGAAGAACGTCAAGAAACATCGCGGGATCGATATTGATCCCGTCAAACTGCCTCTCGACGACCGAGCCACCTTTGCGTTGCTTCAACGCGGTGAAACCAAAGGGATCTTTCAGTTGGAATCGGGCGGGATGCGCGACCTGCTGACCAAGATGAAGCCGGATAAATTCGCCGACATCATCGCTACGTCCGCACTGTATCGCCCCGGCCCCCTTGAAGGGGGGATGGTGATGACATACGTTGATGTGAAGCACAAGCGTCTGCCGCTGCCGCGCGTCCATCCGATCGTGGATGGTGTTCTGGACGAAACCTACGGCGTGATGGTTTACCAGGAACAGGTCATGCGGATTCTGAACCGACTGGGGGGGATCGATCTTCCTCAGTCGTATCAGTGCATCAAGGCGATCAGCAAGAAGAAGCTTGAGACGATCGCCAAGTACCGCGAACAGTTCCTCAAGGGAGCTGTTGCCAATAATTACTCCGAACACAAAGCGGCCGAACTTTTCGGAATGATCGAAAAGTTCGCTGGGTACGGTTTCAACAAATCGCACTCGACAGCCTACGGAGCCGTGGCGTACCAGACCGCTTACCTGAAAGCTCATTATCCTCCCGAGTTCATGGCAGCATTGCTGTCGTGCGAACTGGGAGAAACCGACAAGCTGGTCGAACATGTCGAAGACTGCCGCCGGATGGGGATCGAAATCCTCGCGCCGAACGTCAATCAGGGGGATGTGGAATTCTCGGTGCTGGGTGACAAGCTGACATTCGGTTTGGGGGCAATCAAGGGAGTCGGTGAATCAGCCATCGGGACTATTGTCGCCGAACGAACGAACAACGGCCCGTTTAAGAGCATTTTCGATCTGGCGGAACGTTGTGATCCCAAGACAATCACCAAGGGTGTGTTGGAACTGCTGGTGAAAGCCGGGGCCTGTGACTGCCTGGGAGGCAAGCGGGCTCAATTGTTTTCCGTGATCGAACGGGCGGTTCAGTCGGCGGCCAATGCATTTCGCGACAAACAGCGAGGCCAGCGTAATCTGTTTGGCGGGGATGACGACGAAGAGCAGATCAAAGCGGGTACCACGGCCGCTCCGACAAATCTGCCCGAGATGCCCGAATGGTCGCAGCGTGAAAAGCTGAGTTTCGAAAAGGAAGCTCTCGGCTTTTTCCTGACCTCACATCCACTGACGGAAATGGCGGGGATCATTCAGCAGTTTTCGACGCATGAAAACCGCAAGCTGCCGGAACTGGAAGATGGCGTCGAAGTCATCCTCGGCGGGATGGTGTCAGCGATCAAGAAGGCTCAAACGAAAAAGCCAAGTCGGAATGGTCATTCGAAGTATATCAACTTCGACTTTGAAGATCCGACAGGGGTCGTCCGCTGCATCATGTGGCCAGAAGAGTTTTCGCGCCTGGGTGAAAAGGTCGAGCCGGAACAGATCCGGTTTGTGCGAGGTAAGGTTGATAAACGGAGTCGCGAACCGAACGTGATTGTCGATGCGATGTGGACGCTGGAAGAGGTCGAAAAGGAATTCACGCGACAGGTTCTGATCAAGTTTCAGAAGGGGCTGCACGACATCCGGGTGATCGAACGAGTCCGCGACATCATCCAGAAGAACCCCGGTCGAGCTGAAGTCGTGCTGGTCGTTGACTCGATGGAAGGTGAAACGCGGATGCGATATATCGCTCATAAGCCGCTGGAACAGAAGATCAGCATCAACAAAGAATTGAGGCACGAACTGACCGAGGCCCTGGGCGACGGCCATGTTAAATTCATTGCAGATCTGAAAAAGAAGCCAGCTGGCGGCGGTATGGGACGGTAAATGTCAGCAGCAAATAGCTTCGGGAATGGTGACAGGCCACAACAGGAATCCAACAACATGACAACGCGGCGTGAGTTTCTGGTCGGTAGTCTTGGTCTGGCTGCAGCAGCGAGTGGAGTGTTCTCGACCGCCACTGCGGCGGCTCCGTCGTATCCGATCGTTGATACTCACACGCATTTTTATGATCCGACGCGGCCCCAGGGGGTTCCCTGGCCGGGGAAGGATGACAAGTCGCTTTATCGTCAGGTTCTGCCAGAACACTTCGCCAAGTTTGCTCGGCCGCTGGGCGTTACGGGAACTGTGATTGTTGAAGCAAGTCCCTGGGTGGAAGATAACCAGTGGCTAATCGATCTCGCGGCGAAAGATCCATTTGTGCTGGGTCTTGTTGGGAACCTTCCGGTCGGGACCCCCGAATACGCGGGACTCGTCAAGCGGTTCGCGGCAAATCCGGTCTTCCGCGGCATCCGGGTCAACTCGAGTCCGCTGAAAGCGGGTTTAGCGACGACGGAATACATGGATGACATCAAGCGTCTGGCCGACGCCGATCTGGAACTTGATATCAACGGTGGACCCGAATTACTGCCGCTGGTGGATCAAGTGGCGAAGAAGCTGCCGGGAATGCGGATTGTCATCAATCACCTGGCCAACGTGAAGATCGATGGCCCCAATCTGAATCAGGAATGGCTGGATGGAATGAAGACCGCGGCGCTTCACCCCAAGGTTTTCCTGAAGGTCTCGGCATTGGTGGAAAGTGCTGCTCGGGACAATCGCAAGGTCCCACAGGATTCGGAATACTATGCTCCCATCCTGGAATCGGTCTGGAAGATTTTTGGCGAAGATCGCCTGATCTACGGCAGCAACTGGCCCGTCAGTGATCGAGCCGGCGATTATGATCTCGTGCTGAAAATTGTCACCGACTTCTTTCAATCCAAGGGGGCGACTGCGACCGCCAAGTTCTTCGCCACGAATGCAAAGGCGGCCTATCAGTACCCGGATCGAGCGAAGTCGTAGGTGAACGAGTCGGCAGACAGAATGAATTCATTGCGTAAAACCTCTGGAGATTCCCGACATGTTGCGTCTGGCCATTACTGGACTTTTGCTCTCGTGGACCCTGTCTGAATTTGTGATTGCTGCGGACGCTCCCAAACCGCCAAATATCATTTTCATCATCACAGACGATCAGGGTTACGGGGATCTGTCGTGCCACGGCAATCCGATCCTGAAGACACCCAACATTGATCGAATCCATCATGAAGGTGTGCGGTTCACGGATTTTCATGTGAGTCCCACCTGTTCGCCGACACGATCAGCCTTGATGACGGGGCGGCATGAATTCCGTAACGGGGTGACGCACACAATTCTCGAACGGGAACGTCTGACACTGAAAGCCACTACCCTCGCTCAGGTGCTGAAATCGGCGGGATATACCACCGGTGTCTTCGGAAAGTGGCACTTGGGGGACGAGGCTGAGTACCAACCAAATCGGCGCGGATTTGACGAAGTCTTCATCCACGGGGCAGGGGGGATTGGCCAGTCTTATCCCGGAAGCTGCGGGGATGCTCCTGGAAATTCGTACTTCAATCCCTTCATTCTGCACAACGGAACATTTGAAAAGACAGACGGTTACTGTACCGATGTCTTTTTCAATCAGGCCTTGAAATGGGTCGACGCGAATCATGGACGTCAGCCGTTCTTCTGCTACATCGCGACCAATGCGCCGCATGGTCCATTGCATGTCCGCCCCGAGGACGAGGCTCGTTATACGGAAAAGGTCCGCGAAACTGGCTCAGGAAAGGCTGCCAGTGATCTCGCAAAATTCTTCGGGATGATCGCCAATATCGACGACAATGTCGGCAAACTGCTGGCGCGACTGAATGATCTGGGGATCGACCGCGATACGCTTGTGGTGTTCGTAAATGACAATGGTGGCACGGAAGGTGTTCGCTTCTTCAATGCAGGTATGCGCGGCTCGAAAGTCACGCCATGGCTGGGAGGAACACGCGCTTCGTCACTATGGCGATGGCCAGGGACGCTCAAGCCAGCCGATGTCAGCGGATTGGCTGCGCACATTGACGTCTTCCCCACCCTCGCAGAAATTGCCGGGGCAAAACTGACCGATGAGGTCAAATCCCAGATCGAAGGTCGTAGCTTGGTTCCATTGCTGAAAGATCCACAAGCTCCCTGGGCCGATCGATCGCTGGTAACTCACGTAGGACGATGGCCAAAAGGTGAAGATCCCGCGAAGTGGAAATACTCGAATTGCAGCCTGAGGACTCCGCAATGGCACCTTGTCAGCGTTGCCAAGCCTGGAGAAAAGCAGTGGCAGTTGTTTGATGTCTCACGTGACTATGGCGAAAAGAACAACATCGCTGCCGAGCATCCTCAGGTCGTGGCCGTTCTTGAAAAATCCTACGACGCCTGGTGGGATTCGGTCCAACCGCAACTCGTGAATGAAAAGGCTGTCGGACCGAAAGAAAACCCATACAAGGAACTTTTTGTAAAGCAGTTCGGTTCGAAATAATTGAGAGCGGCGTTCACCCACCCTTCGGGCTTGCCCCGATGGAAGCAGGCCTGAGCACTACGCAATCTGCATGAGTTCTGACATTGTTAAAGAACCTGCTTCCGTCGGCGCAAGCGTGATGGGGCAGCAGATCCAGAGACGACGACAAGCGACGAAAGAGATCGGATGTACGACCTGCTGATCCGCAATGGACATGTTATCGACCCCGCCGCCAATCTCAACGAGCGACGTGACATCGCCGTTCATGGTGGCCGTATCGCGGCCGTTCTGCCGCCAGGAGCTTCCGCCGATGCCCAGCGCTGTGTGGACGTTGCCGGGAAATATGTGGTCCCGGGGTTGATCGACTTCCATGTGCATGTCTTCCCGGGCGTCAGCCATTTTGGAATTGAGGCTGATCCCAGTTGCCTGGCACGCGGGGTCACATCAGTGCTCGACTTCGGCACGGCTGGCGGATTGATTTTCGCAGGTTTTCGGCGGTTTGTGATTGATGAAGCTCAAACCCGAGTCTTCGCTCTATTACACATCGCAGGGCAAGGTCTGATCAGCAGTCCTGGCACGCTTCCCGGCCTGGGTGAATTGCATGACTTGCGTTATTGCAGCGTAGAAAACGTCGAAAAGGTCGTCGCAGAGCATCGCGATGTCATTGTGGGGATCAAGATTCGCTGCACGGCGAATCTGGCGGAAAACGGTCAGAACGAAGCAGAAGGCTTGAATCGAGCCCGGCAGGCTGCAGATCGCGTCGGCTTGCCGCTGGTCGTTCACAGCCCCAATTCCTCACTTTCTATCGGACACGTATTGGACCAGTTGAAACGAGGCGATGTCCTGACTCACTGTTTCCACGGCAAGCGTTGTGGCCTGGTCGATGCTGACCTGAAATTATTGCCAGAAGCGAAAGCAGCGTTGGAACGAGGGGTCATGCTCGATGTTGGCCATGGCGTCGCGAGTTTCGATTTTCGAGTCGCTCGATCGTTGCTGGAACAGGGAGTCATGCCGGACTTCATCAGCAGCGACATCCACTTCTACAACGTTCACGGACCGGTCTTCGATCTGGTCACGACGATGGACAAGTTTCTGCATCTGGGAATGAAACTGCCCGACATCATCAGGCGGGCAACCGAATTGCCAGCCAAGTTCCTGCAACGTGAAGGGGAACTCGGAACGTTGCAAGTAGGTACACTCGCAGACATCACCGTTCTGGAACTCCAGGATCTTGAGTTCCCGCTGACCGATTCAGAAGGTCGCGTGGAAACCGGCAAACAGCATCTGGAACCGACGCAAGTCTACCGGTCCGGTCGTCAGGTCGGGCTTTTGCCGCGTCCCAAACCTTTGTAATAGTCAGTTGTTTCGCGTCACGGTCGCTCCCCGATTGAGCGGTTCCGTCAACTGAAACGAGCACGTCGCCCAGCGCGAGTCACGTGCGAGGTCAGCCATCAATTCCGTGGCGGACGTAATTCCATCGCACAGAATGCAGGTCGTCGGGCCCCAGGACGTCTGGGCAACTCCGGCGAACCCGCGGCGGCGAACTTCATCGGCCAACTCACTCATCAGGCGGTGAGCAAACACGCCTCCTTGAGTCGGTTCAAAAAAACGACCAACTCCCAAGCCGAATTCATACATGGCGATTGAGGCTCGCTGGAAATCGGCTTCAATCAATCCTGGCAACCATTCCATCAATGCGATTCGGCAAAGTTCCGCGGTCAACGCCTGCGGCATCGGAGGTTGCGCGGCGAATGCAGATTGTTCTTCGGTTCCTGACAGGCCTTGAGACTCCGGCGGAGCAACCAGAATTAAACGCCATTCATCGGGAACATTGACTCGGGCGACGAGCGTCCCAAGTTGTGCCTTCGCTGCTCTGCCACCATCGACGAGAAACCCGCCACTGGCAAATCCGTGCAATCCAATTGCGGATCGCAGACCTCGCCCTGCACGTCGCGCCAGTGTTGCGACCGAGACATCCCGTTCTCCAGCAAGCGCGCTCAAGGCTGACGCGACGGCAAGTCCTAATTGAGTCCCTGAGCCGAGACCTGCATGGGAAGGGATCGTATTTTCAATTGCGATGCGACACAACGGGAATCTGTGTTCGTCGTCATTGGTGCGTATGTGGCAAACAAATTCCGCTGCGCGTGCCGCGGACGCAGTCTCCCCGTGAAATTCATCGGTTTCTGCTGCAGATGCGGACACGACGAAACCGGGGGACGTGACCATCATTCCCACGCCGCCAAATTTGCCGCCCGTTGCTCCAGCGGCCGCAAGCGGCCCGAAATGGAGCCGGGCACCGGTTGTAATTGTTACTGATGTTCCCATGACAGAAGAATGCCGACTGAGCGTTCGATTCGCAATCCAACCGCGCCGTGACGATCGTTCCACTCGCAAAGTTTTGCGTGTCGGCCCTGTCGGCTCGCAATCGAGCGATATGGTCCGTTGAATTTCGTTGCGGCTCCATGAACCGGTGCCTGATGATGAGCTCAAAACAGACGGAGGACGGGCAATATGGCCCGTCCTCCGAAAGATGCTGAATGCACGCAGTTATCGGTCAGAGCCCTTTAACGGGCTGTTGCCATGTGTTCTGCCGCGAGCTTTGGTAACAACTGCTGAACGAATGCGATCGCTTCTTCCACTTGATCGGCCTGGATCAGAACCAGGTCGCCAGGGCTCATGCGACGGAGCGTCATTTCGATCGCGATCATTTCGCCGCGAGTTTCGTGGATACCGCTCGGTTGCAGCCGTTTGCCCAGGGAGAGTCCCTGACGCATCAGACTGATCACTTCGCCATCTTCACGTCCGCGTCGACACTGATCTTCGTACAGGACCATCTCATCGAACGCATTGCCGATCAGTTCAGCCTGTCGCACGATATCTTCGTCACGTCGATCACCAGCAGCGGTGTAGACGATCAGGCGGCGTTCGTGCGGCATCTTGTCAAACGCGTCACACAACGCGACCAGAGCCGCTGAATTATGACCGTAATCAATCACAATCGTTGAGCCGCGGAACTGAACGACATTGAACCGGGCGGGAACCTTCTGGGGATCGTTGACGAACGTTTCCAGAGCGTGCCGGATCATTTCGAATGGAACACCCAAGGTCCACGCGGCCGCAGCCGCAGCCATCGCGTTTTCTACCTGGAATCCGATCAAGCCGCCAAACGTCAGCGGGACTGAATCCAGAATTGCGATCCGGGCTTCCCATGATCCTTCCGACGCCATGATGCAATTGTTTTGCACGTAGACGACTTTGCCACCCTTGGCACGATGTGCAGCCAGGACAGGGTTTTCGAGTGATCGCGAGAAGTACAGAACTTTGCCTGGGCAGTACTCGGCCATGGCGACGGTCAGGGGATCATCGGCATTCAAAACTGCATAGCCAGTCGGGGAAACCGATTCGACACAGACTCGTTTGACTCGAGCCAGTTGTTCGACCGTGTCGATCCCATTGAGACCCAGATGGTCCCCGTCGGCAATGTTGGTGACAACGGCGGCATTGCACAGGTCAAAGCCAAGACCTTCACGGAGAATTCCGCCACGAGCGGTTTCCAGGACGGCCGCTTCGACAACAGGATTTGCCAGCACTGTGCGAGCACTCTTGGGGCCGCTGCAATCCCCGGTATCAATCCGTCGATCGTCGATGTAGACGCCGTCGGTACAGGTCATGCCAACTCTTTTCCCTGTGCTTCGCAGGATATGCGCCATCAATCGCGTGGTCGTGGTTTTGCCGTTCGTTCCTGTGATGGCAACGATCGGAATACGTCCGTCATTCCCTTCTTCGAACATGGTCCCAACGATGGCTTCGCCGACCGGTCGACCTTTCCCATAGGAAGGCTCCAGATGCATTCGCAGGCCAGGAGCGGCGTTGATTTCGACGATCACGCCACCCTGTTGTTCCAGCGGTCGGCTGATATCCTGGCAGACGACATCGACACCAGCGATGTCCAGGCCCACCATCCGAACGCCCTCCACGACACGGGCGGCAACTTCGGGGTGCACCAGATCGGTGACATCGGTTGCAGAGCCACCCGTGCTCAGATTCGCATTTCGGCGAATCAGGACGATCTGGCCAGCCGCAGGAACGGAATCAACCGTCAGGCCCTGTTCGGCAAGAACGCCACAGGCGATTTCGTCGAGACGCAACTTGCTGAGCGACGTCGCGTGATCTTCGCCGCGTCGTGGGTCCTTGTTCGCTTCAGTCACAAGATCTGAGATCGAATGGCGTCCGTCACCCAGGACTTGCGGGGGTTCACGACGCGATGCCGCGACCAGTTTGTACCCAATCACCAGCAGCCGGTAGTCTGAACCAGGAGCAAATCGCTCGCAAAGGATTTCGCTCCCTTCCGCACTCGCAGCTTTGAACGCGGCAATGACATTTTCGCGAGTCGTCAGGTTGACGGCGACACCACGACCCTGGTTGCCATCCTGAGGCTTAATGACGACGGGCAGGCCGATTTCGAGTGCTGCTTCCCAGGCGTCTTCAGCACTGGTAACCGGGCGACCTTTGGGAACGGGAACTCCGATCGCAGCGAGCAGATTCTTTGTCAGGTCTTTGTCTTGAACGATGGATTCAGCGACGGCCGACGTCTTATCCGTTTCCGCCGCCAGAATTCGGTGCTGTTTGGAACCGTATCCAAGTTGCACCAAACTGCGATCATTTAGACGGCGCGCTGGGATTCCACGAGCCCAGGCAGCACGGACGATGGAGCCAGTACTGGGGCCAAGACGGATCTGCTGGTCCAGACTCCGAACTTCTGCGATTTTTGTCGAGAGATCGTACGGCTGGTTCTCAACCATGGCCTTCAGGAAGGCCGCTGCGACATCCAGCGCCAGTCGACCGACAGGTTCTTCGCGGTATTGAACGACAACCCGGTATTCATTGGGGTTACTGGTTTCCGCAACTCGCCCGACTGTTACCGGCGACCCGGCTTGGTTCTGCAGCTCAATCCCAATGCGAACAAGGAGTTCCGTCAACGCAAAGCCGGGATTCAAATTCCAGCCAGAGGGTTCGTTGTCGTTGAGCAGCGTCGCCCCACTCAGGAAATCGGCCGCCCGCCGATGGACGGATTCCATGTCCAAAGAGGACACGTCGAGGTCGGAAACGTCCAGTACGGTCTCCAGAACGGTCGTCTGTGACCAGATATTCGGACCACGCAAAGCTCTCGTTTTGCCCAGTTCCATGATTCTCTGCTTTCGAATTCCTGAATTCCGCCCTCTGAACTGACTCCGGCAGGCTCCATTGCCGCCGTTGCTCTTGATGCCAGAGTGACTTACGTCACGCCAGCGTCATATTCCTGTTGAGCACCTCAGATTTAAGGAGTCCTTCGCAAGGGGCATCCTGACATCAGGTTTCAAACCTGTTTGCTTGTCAGGATGGTTGTCAAATTAGCAATCGCCATGCCGTACTCCGTTCTCGCCCATTTTCTTTTTCAACCGGCGGTCTCGCTGCTTTCCAAAGCAGTTACGCCGCCGACAATTCACCGGGCTCCAGCCCCATCAAGGCCTGAATCTTTCGGACCGTTTTCGGGATCGACGTCGACTGAACGACCAGGACTTCTCCCTTGCCCAGTCGACTCCATGCCGCATCCACGGCCTGAGTCCAATCATTGATTTCCAGAACCTCTGACGTCCGGGCGCCAGAGCCGATTCCAGACTTCAGAAGTTGCATGATCTCGCCCGCCGGACGAGTCGCCGCTTCATCAATTTCACAAAGGATTACTCGATCAAACGCATTACCAAGGACCGTTCCCTGGCGTTGGATGTCGACGTCACGTCGATCCTCTTCCGCCGAGTAGACGATGGACCTTTTATCTTCAGAGAAACCACTCAGTGCTTCGACAAGTGTCGACAACGATGAGAGGTTTCGACCATCGGTCAAAATCAGAGTTTTTTCTGCCGATTGTAAAACGTTGAACCGAGCCGGGTTGTCGATCAGGTTTCCTTGAAAAGCTTGCAAACCGGCTGCAATTGTTTTGGGGGCAATTCCCAGGGCCCAACCCGCGGCTGCGACCGCAAGGACGTTTTCAACCTGAAAACCGACTCGGCCGCCATGAGTGCAGGGGAGATCGACCAGGCTGATCAGGATCGTTTCCTGTTCGCCTTCGCACAGGACGACCTGTGATTGGCGAGCGATCACGGTTCTGTGACCGGCAGCCCGGTGCTTCTGAATCACCGAGTTTTCAGGGTTGGCCGAGAAAAAGGTAACGCTTCCGGCAGACAGTGGAGCCATGTCAACGACCAATGGATCATCGGCATTCAGGACCGCAGTCCCGGTTGGCAGAACGACATCCACGGGAGTTCGCTTCACCTTGAACATGTCTTCAGGCGAGTGAATATAGGCTTTGCCGAGGTGATCCGCATCGCCGATGTTTGTGACAATCGCCACGTCGCACTTGTCGAATCCCAACCCTTCACGCAGGATTCCGCCGCGAGCCACTTCAAACACGGCCGCATCGACCAAGGGATTCAACAGAACATTGCGAGCACTGCGAGGCCCGGCGCAATCCCCGAATTCGATCAGTCGTCCATTGATGCTGACACCGTCCGTGCAGGTCATTCCAACGTGATACCCGGCAGCCTGCAGGATGGTGTTGACCATCCGGGTACAGGTCGTTTTGCCGTTCGTCCCCGTGACGGAAACAACGGGAATACGACCGTTGTCGGCGAGATCTGGAAACAGGTGATTGACGATGGCTTCACCGACGGGACGTGGCTTTCCTGTCGCAGGCTTCAAGTGCATCAACAGACCGGGGCCAGCGTTAACTTCAACAATGACCCCTCCCTGTTCTTCGAGCGGACGCGAAATGTCTTCAACGACGAGGTCAATTCCCGCGATATCAAGTCCAACGATCTGGGCTGCCATCACCGCATGTTCCGCCACCGACGGATGAACCTGATCGGTGATGTCGCGAGAAAGATTATCGTTTCGCCGAACGATGACTTTGACGCCGGGGGCGGGGACGGAATCCGGCTTATATCCCTGACGCTCGATTTCGATGATCGTCAATGCACCGACCAAAACCGTATCCAATGGGAATGACTCGTTGTCACCGCGACGTGGGTCCGAATTGATCTGCAGGTCAATTAATTGACGGATCGAGTGTTCACCATCGCCAACGACAGCCGCCGCATCTCCTGCGGCACCCGCCACCAGATTCTTGCCAACCACGAGCAGTCGATGTTCACTGCCGCTGGCAAACCGCTCGACGATCACTCCCGACCCCTCTTTCAGGGCTTCGGTATAGGCTGTGCGAATCTGCTGTTCTTCCGTCAAATCCATGAACACGCCACGTCCATGGTTGGCGTCGACGGGCTTGACGACGACAGCACCTTCAATTTCCCGTGCCGCTGACCATGCATCCTCGGGACTGTCCGCTTCGCGACCTTCCGGGACGGGAATTCCCGCCGACTTGAGCATCGTCTTTGTCAACTGTTTGTCCTGCGCGATCGACTCGGCAATCGCACTGGTGAAGTCCGTCTCAGCCGTCCAGATCCTGCGTTGTTTGATTCCCTGCCCCAATTGAACCAGGCTACCTGCGTTTAAGCGGCGCGAGGGGATGTTGCGAACTTTCGCCGCTTCGACGATGGCGTTCGTACTCGGTCCCAGGCAGACCCGGTCTGCCAGTTCGCGCAGACGTTTCAACTGAGCCGCAATGTCAAATGGCAGGTCATAGACTGCTGCCATCAGCAATTCACGAGCCGTTTCCAGACAGGCTCGCCCCAGTGATTCTTCCTGGTATCGGATCGCAACTTTGTAAACGCCCTCGGTCGAGGTCTCTCGCGCACGCCCATAGCCCACCACGGTCCCGGAGAGCGTTTCAAGTTCCAGCGTCGTGTGCTCAAGCGTATGAGCCAGATAGGTTCCCCAGCGCAAACGCTGAAAGAATCCGCCACGATCACCGACACTGCAGCGATGTTCGATCATGGAGGGAAGCCAGGCCATGAGCCGATCATTGAAGCCCGGAAAGTCCTTCGATGACGAATCCTTCAATGGCCCCAAGTCCACCCATGCTTCAAGAACAGGGTGGCGCGACCAGATGTTCGGTCCGCGAAGTGCAAGAACTTTTCGAATCTGCATGGGCTGCTACCTGCAACTCCAAACGGGTCAATCGGGGATTTATCGGAATGTATCGAACGCGGCGGCGTCGAATCGTAGCAATTCAAGGCTGGAAGGCTGGCTGGTCAAGGAGGGAAGTCATGCTGAATGGAAACTCCGTTCCCCCCAACATCGACTCTCGATAGCCGATCATGAACTCTCGATAGCCGATCATGAACTAAAGACAGGTTTCAAGGGAGGGAAGGGTTGGACTCCAGATTCGCGGATGCCACGGTGAGGCGAAATGGTCCCAATCCGTTTTGACCAACCGCCGCGTATTATTACGGCAGTCGTTCACAGTTTCCATGACGAATTCCGCAAATCCCCGATTTCATCACGCCAGACATTCGCGATGCAAATTGAATTCGGGACGTCGATTCGGATGGTCCGGCTCAGGACGCTGGCGGTTTGATGGCATAAATATCGTCCATACAACTCCCTGATGCGACCTCATCTGTCGCTCGGCCTTGTCCAGAGCGTGATTTTCTGGGAAAATTCGGATATTGGAATTTCTTTTTATGGGCCGCAAGTGATGTTGTATAAGACGGTTGCGTCAATAGCCCGGAATATTACGGATAATTAATCTTTTGTGAAAGAACCGATCTCCCCGTTTCGGTGTTGTATGTTTCGAGAGGCTCACGACGTCGTGGAGTTCACGACGAGGGTTGAAAAAGGGTTCCGAAGGAAAAACGATGTCATTACTGGCCTACCTTGATCCAGGAACGGGAAGTCTTTTGCTGCAGGCGATTGTCGGGGGATCTGCCGGACTGGTCGTGTTCTTCCGCTATGTCTGGAGCACTTACATCCTTCGCCAGAATCAGCGCTGATTTTGCGTGATCTGCCTGCCGAAATCCTGCCGACTTCGCCCCCCGCCTGCATAAATCGCTGAAATCTGGCTGCTCGATTCCGTCGAACGCACCAGATTTCGCTTCGCCCCGGATAAAAAAAGCGTTGCTTGCTTAATCCGCTTTCGGTCGCGTGCGTTAAATCCTTGGTTTGACTGACTCTTCGCTCTGGATTCGTCGATCTCGCGTCGGTAGATTGCGCATGTTCTGACGTGGTCGCTGGAGCGACCGGAACGAATGACGTTCGTCGAGATTACGAACAGCTTTCCAAAGGAGATCCTCCGAGTGACCGCACCATTGCCCCCCGCGACCCCATCGCAGAAAGATTCTGCCAAACCGATTATTCTGGTGTCTTATCCGAAAATCGTTCTCTTGTACCCGACGTACATCGCAGCCTTAATCGCCGGGGTTCTGTCGCTGTTTCTAACGATGGAAAGCCCACACAGCCGCGTCATCGGAATGGTGTTTCTGGTAATTCTTGGCGTGAATATGGTGGTGCTGTCGTTTGATTTCCCTCGTACGACATCGCTGAATCTGTTCTTCGTGTTCCTGGTCATCATCATGGGAACCGTGCTGACGTCGATTTACGTCCCCAGCCTGATTCCTGCGCTGACCAGCATTCTGGATCGTGTCGATCCGAAGGCGAATGCGACGTTTTATTTTGGATTTGTGACGATGTTGACCCTGCTTTACATCGCGATGATGGTGAATATCCGCTTTGATTACTGGGAAGTTCGTCCCAACGAACTTCTGCATCACCATGGGGTCTTGAGCAATCTCGAACGCTATTCGGCTCCGAATCTGCGGATCAGCAAAGAAATCGATGATGTTTTTGAATATATGCTGCTGCGCAGCGGCCGGTTGATCATTCATCCCAGCAACGAACCACGCGCATTTGTGCTTGAAAATGTCCTGGGAATCGACAAGAAGGAAGTGGCGATCACGAAAATGCTGGGTGCCCTGCAAGTGCAGGTTCGTGACGACAAGTCGGAGTGATCAAACGAGCGTTCCCGCCCGGTTCCGTCGGGCGGGCAAACACGTATTCCCATCATTTGTGTGTACCGTGAATTGCACTGCTTCTCCAAGGACTTCGAAGCAGTGGCACACGCTACACGCTCCACACGCAGTGAGAAGTGATTCTCCTGCGACGAGCCGCCCCTTATGAAACTGGATGAATTGATTGACGAGGTCACCGACCTCGATCCTGCCGAGAAGCTGGAGTGGCTGGTCGAGTTCGCTGATGAACTCCCTGGAATTTCGGCAAATCGAGCCGCACATCCATTTCCTGAAAGCTGTCGTGTTCAGGAATGTCAAACCCCTGTTTTCCTTTGGGTTGATGTTGCGGACGGGCGAGTCCACTTGGAAGCAGATGTTCCGCAGAAGTCTCCTACGGTCCGTGGACTGGTGGCACTGATCGTAGTTGGTGTTAATGGCGCGACACCCGCTGAAGTGATTGGGCTTCCTGACGACCTGCTGTCGATTCTGGGCCTGAACGGGGCGTTGGGAATGAATCGCCAGCAGGGGTTTCGTGGGTTGATCGCCCGTTTGAAACAGGCTGTTCAGGCAGGTACGGCCGATTGAGGATATCTCCTTCTTGAACTCAGGAAAATTAAGAAATTCCTCTCCCAATTAACAATTTCTTCTGTATGCTATCTCCCTCATCCTCCGAAAAGAGCAGCCTGATGCGTTTTTTGGGGCTCCCGCCAGTGATCCCGACACCGACCGCCTATGCTTAACTGACCTCAATCGCTCCAATTTTGCGACGGAATAAAGAGTCCCTTGCCTCTTCCATCGCAAAAACAGTGCTTTACGAACGCCGTCGTGATTCAGAAAGACTGTGATTCCACTGCAATCAAGAGGCTTCTCTTTGCGGGAAATCAAAGCTCTGCATTCATGTCGTGATTCGTTGGCAGACTGTTTGCGATTGAGAGCCAGATTCAGGCTGTCGGGCAATTGTGGGTGCAACATCGTTTAGAAGAAATGAAGGAAGTTGAAGTGATGGAAGCAACTATTGAAGCCGTGCGTCTGCTGCCGTCGACCGACCTGCCAGGCTATACCTACGTTCCTGGAACCGATACGCCGCATCCTATCCGCGATCCTCGCGGTCACAGTTATCAGCGCAAGTCACCACCTCCACGGATGTTGACCCCGACGAACTGGGCTGAAAACCGTCATTACCTGCTGGCGCTCGACTACTTTAACCACGGCTTCTATTGGGAAGCTCACGAAGAGTGGGAACGATTGTGGCGTGCTTCAGGTCCTGATACAGCCGTCGGCAAGTTCCTCAAGGGGCTCGTCAAGCTTTCCGCCGCAGGGGTGAAGGTTCGCGAAAGCAGCATCCACGGCGTGCGACGGCACGCAGCTTCCGCTGGCGAAGTTTTCGCCGACGTTGCTGCTGAAGTCGGGACAGAATACTTCTGCGGACTGGAATTCACACTTCTTCAATTCGCTGCTGACCGTGCCGCTCAGATTTCGTACAAAGATCGAATCAGTTCGCCTCACAAGCCAACTCGAGTGTTTCCGTTCGTTCTGCAGACAGAACCGATGCCATTGGCGTAGCAGAGCAGTCAGCAGTCAGCAGTCAGCAGTCAGCAGTCAAGTTTAAGCTGATGGCTGACCGCTGATCGCTAATTCTTACGGAATCGGCGTCACGCGGCAGTTCGGCAATGCTCGGCGAAGCTGTTTTCGGCCATTGCGACGAATTTTCGTTCCGAACAGGGCCAGCGATTCCAGAGTGGTTAGTTCCTTCAAGTCATCGAGTCCAGCGAGAGTGACCTTGGTACATTCCAAGTCGAGTTCGTGCAGATTCTTGATGGGCTTTAGCTTCGATAACCCTTGATCACTGACAAGGGTGTTGTCAAGGCTGAGCCATCTGAGGTTTTCCAATCCGGCCAGATGGTCCAGGCCAGCATCTCCGATCTGAGTTCCGTTGAGATGCAGGACTCGCAAGTTGATATGATTTCGCAGGCTCTTCAGGCCGTCATTCGTGATCCTGGTCTTATCGAGATGCAGTACTTGCAGTCCAGTTTTTGATTCCAGTGTTGCCAGTCCGACATCAGTGATATCTGTAAACTCCAGACGCAGCACCTGCAGTTGATTGAGGTGGCCAAAGAACTGCAGGGACTTGTCGGTCGTACGTGTGTTGTGCAGGTCAAGAACTTCAAGTCGTTTCAGAGTTCCAATCTGCCGTAAAAGATCCTCTGTCACAACTTTGTCACGCAACTGCACATGACGCAATCGGTCAAACACAGTTTGACGCCCAAAATACGGCGTCAAAAAGGGGACAGGATCGTACTGCTCAAAATCGGCGATTCCACCCACATTCTCGACCGCATCAGCAATCTTCTGTTCCTGTTCGTAAGGGATAAAGACCGCAAGATACCCACTCACTGCTCCAACGAGCGTGATGGCCAATGCAATCAGCAGAAAGTGGCGGCGAAAAATTGGAGTCATCGATGTTGAGCGAGAATTGCAGTTGGAAGTGGTCCTGAATCTACGCTAATGAATTCAGGAAAAAACAAGAATCTGCACAAGACGTGCAGATTCCGCGGATGGAAGTTGATGATTGAATATAACGCTATCGTGCGTTGCGAATGACGTCAATTGCATCACTCAACGAGGCGGAGTGAAGGGTGCATAACAACAATTCGCTGGAGTGTTTTGTGCCCTGAGAAGGCTCGGGTTTGGTGAAAATCTTTCGCGGCGGGCGTTTGGCGAGTGCGGGCCTGATTTGAAAGTGAAGTTTCTATCGCTTTGATCTTGCAAAATGGGTATCATGACAATCCGTCTCTGGAAGGGGTTGCCATGCCGTTGCCCAAGGTTCTCGTCGTTTTCCTTTCGTGGATCTGTTTCGCTTGCGGCAGTGCCGGTATCGGGACCTCAGCGGACGATCCTGCGGTCCAGGCAAAAAAACTTGCCGAGATCGAACAATTTGCTGCGGTGCTCGAAAAGGACCCGCGGCCGGGGATCGCGTTTGATCAGGTCTTCGCTTTCCACACTAAACAAGGGACCCTGGATCAGTTGCGGGAGACCTATCTTGGTCGTGCCGCTGCTGCAACGGGGGGCGATGGGGCTTCGTTCTGGATCATTGTCGGGATGATTGACCTGCAGCGGGGGCGTGACGTTCAGGCCATTGCAGCGTTTACGCATGCCGAGAAAATCACTTCTGATAACTTCATGGCTTCGTTCAGGCTGGGGCAATCACAGCTCCAGGCGTTCCAGTCGATGCCGGCGGCCAGATCCCTGGAAAGGGCTCTCCTCAAACAAGCATCACCGACCGACATGAAGGACGCCTGTCAGCTTCTCGGGCGGATCTACAGACGTTCTCACCAGAACGAGAAAGCACTCGATCTCTGGAAGCGGATGGAAACGTTGTTTCCTGGCGATACCAGCGTGATGGAGCAGATCGCCACGACACTTGTCGAAGAGAATTCGCTGGAACTGGCACTCCCCCGGTTTCAGGAACTCGGACGCATCACAAACGACAAGCAGCGCCAGATTCATTTTCTGATGGAAGCCGCTGATATCAAATCTCGACTTGGTCAGTCCGCAGCCGCGCTGGCTGATTTCGACGGACTGCTGAATCAACTCAGCCCTGACGACGCGTCATTCCGTGAAATCCGTCGACGGATTGAGGCGATGTACATGACTCGCGACGATCGCATCGGATTGATCAAGTACTACGAGCGTCGGGTGGAAGAGCATCCCGCAGACTGGGATGCCGTCATTCGACTTGCTCGTCGACTGATGGAAGTCGGTCGCGGCCATGAAGCTCAGCAGCATCTGGAACGCGAGTTGAAAGGTGCTCCAAGTAACAATCAATTGAGGCAGATCCTGATTGGCCACTTGCTGCGGAGGGAAAAATACTCTGAAGCGATGACGCATTACGCCGAGATGGACAAATACGAGCCGGGCAATGCGGAGATCATCCGTGATTGGGGAAGGGCGATTCTGAATGGTCCGGCCGACGAGCCTGATAAACAGAAACAGATGGCAGCAGCGGTCTGGCGCAAGCTCCTGACAGTTCGTCCGAATGATGCAGCGACAGCCGCATTTGTTGCTGATTTGTTTCGCCAGGCACGGATGCACGACGATGCCCTGGCTCTCTACCGGCGCGCCATCGAACTCGCTCCTGATACAGTGAAGTATTATGAGCAGATTGGCGACTGCCAGATGCAACTCAAGCAAACCAGTGAGGCACTCGCAACGTGGCGGGATATGACCGCGGGGAATCGCAGAACCGCCGCGAACCTAAGCCGCCTTAGTGAAATTCTGTCCCGACAGGAACTGCTTCCGGAAGCCCTGGAGGCCATTCGTGAGGCCTGCGAAGTCGATCAAAAAGATTTCACACTTCATCTGAAGTACGTCGATCTGCTGATGCGAACCAATCGTGCCGAGGAAGCTCTGGCACAATCGACGATCCTGGAAAAGCTGGCTGTCACGGAAGAAGAGCGAGACAACTGGATCGAGCGGGGTCTGCAGGTTCAAAAGGATCTCGGTCGTCTTGCTCAACGCATCGTTGAGGTACAGAAAACCCTCGAACGCAGCCCCCCTGACGATCCGATTCAAGAGGCCAAAAGATGGCAATGGCTGGCTCGAGCCCAGGAAAAAGCGGGGCAACTCGCATTTGCCGTCGTATCCATTCGCCGAGCCCTCAAGCTCAATCCTGACTCGATTCCAATCCTGATCGCTACGGCCCGCGTGAACGAAAGTCATCAGAATCTGAATGTCGCGATTGAGTTCTGCACGCGACTGACGAAAGTCCATCGGCGGTCCCGGAGCGATTATCTGAAGCGTATCGTCACATTAG
>JBAWWJ010000028.1:0-45975 GCA_037146815.1 Planctomycetota bacterium | reverse complement strand
AACCAAGAACTCCTCTTGGCATCACACTTCGAACGATTCTCCGAACTGAGGGATCGTTGGAGGTTCATCACTGATCTCTTTCAGCAGTTCTGCCAGTGCTTTCGCCGAATCTGGTTCTCCGTGCACGATAAATGCCCTGCCGACGCCCCGGTCGGCGTTCAGGCCGTCGAACCACCATTTGAAGTCTTCGGAGTCGGCATGTGCCGACAGTCCCTGCAGCGATTCCACATCGGCATTCAATTCAATCAGTCGATCAAAGATTCGAACCGTGCGCCACCGATCCTGTAACTTGCGACCCAGCGTATTTTCAGCCTGAAAGCCGATCAAGACGATGATGTTGTCGGAGTTTTCGATCGCATGCCGCAAATGGTGAACGACTCGTCCCGCTTCGCACATCCCGCTGGCAGCGATGACGACGAAGGGACCTTTCCGATGATTCAACGAAGCGCTCTCCTGTTGAGTCGCCACATACTTCAGGCCGGGAAAGGCAAAGGGATCCTTGTCACTCTTCAAGACTCGCTGAAACTCCGAATCCATGACATCTGCATGATGCCTGTAGACCGCAGTTATCGATTTTGACAGAGGGCTGTCGACGAAGACGGGAATCGAAGGCAATTCCCCGTCGTTGAACAACTCGTTGAGGAAATAAACCAGCGTCTGAGTACGTCCCAGGCTGAAGGCAGGAATGACGACCCGACTCTTCCTTTCGGTCGCCACTTTCAGGATTCGTTTCAGATGCTGCTTGATGTCGTCGGCCGCGGGGTGAACCCGGTTGCCATACGTCGATTCGGTAATCAGGACATCGCAACCATCGACCCGCTGGGGATCTCGCAGAATTGGCAGGCCCCGGCGGCCCAGGTCACCCGTGAAGACAACTCGCTTCCAGTCGGCTCCTTCGCGAATCTCCATCTCGGTGATTGCTGATCCGAGAATGTGACCCGCGTCGGTGAAGCGAAGTCGAAAATCCTTTGAGAGTTCGTGCCATTCCCCGTAAGGAATCGTTTCGATGCATTCCATCACCCCTTCCACATCATCGTCATCGTAGAGTGGTTCCACGGGAGGATGGCCGGGGCCCAGCCTTTCCTGAAGATACTTTGCATCTTCCTGCTGGATGTGCGAACTGTCCATCAACATCACTCGGGCAATGTCCCGCGATGCGGGCGTGCAGAAGATTGGGCCTCGATACCCCGCTTTGTAAAGCCCTGGCAGGTTACCACAGTGATCGGCGTGAGCGTGCGACAAGATCACGCCACTCAGTTCCTTCGGGTGGCAAAGGAATTGCTCATTCTTCTTGCGAGCTTCGGCACGGTGTCCCTGGAAAAAACCACAATCCAGCAGCACTCGCAGATTCATCGTCTCGATCAAGTGCTGGCTACCGGTGACTTCGCCTGCTGCGCCCAGAAATGTGATTTTCATATCAATCTCAATGGATGGTAGTACGGTTTGCCGAACGAGGTCTCTGCAAAGTTGCGGCCCCTCCTGTCCGTTCGGTCAAAACTGGATATGCTTGGTAAAACCCACAGTCGAAAGCATAACCGACTGAGGGGCAACCCCGTACTCTGAACAGGCAGGAGATTGTCTCGGAATGTTGAATACTCTTCGGCGCATGCTGGACGGAGATGAGTCCTCGCATGTGGCGATTCATGAACATCTGGCACTCCTGGGTTTCCTCGATCCTGAATCGATCGCCCGGCGGACTTGTGCCTTGATGGAGCCAGGTGTCTCGACGACTGCGGCTGCCGAAAGTCTGTTCAAGCTGATGTCATTACTGTCCGATTCTGCCGATCCCGCAGCAGGAATGGGAGACTTCGAGCGTTACGTCCATCGAGTGACGGACCGGGCTGACCTGTTCAAATTCCTGAGCGAGAACCCGCGAGCGATCGAAATGCTGGTGCGGCTCTTCACCAGCAGTCGCTACCTGACGGAAACGCTGCTGCGCAATCCCGACAGTCTGCGCGTGCTGATCCAGCACCGGCAACTGGCAGATCTGAAAAGTCGCGAGGAGTTCCTCGAAAACGCGATGAACGCGGCTTCAAACGCGGTCGGTGGAATTGGACCGCTCAACGCCCTGCGACGATTTCAGCGATTTGAGATTCTTCGCATTGGCGCGTGCGACCTGTTCGGCCTGATCGATCTTCGTGCTGCCACCGTTCAACTATCTCTGCTGGCCGACAGTCTGGTCCAGGCCTGTCTGGTTCTCTCTGCCAAAGAACTGGGGGTTGATCCGAATGGGCTGACGGTCATCGGATTCGGCAAGCTGGGTGGTGAGGAACTCAACTACAGTTCCGACATCGATCTGGTGTTCATCACGGATCGACAGCCTTCTGAAGTCCTTCCGCTGGCACAGCGGTTGATCAAGGCGATGCAGGATGCGATGGCCGAGGGATTCCTGTATCGCGTCGATGTTCGCTTGCGACCGTGGGGTCGATCCGGGGAACTCGTCACGACGATCCCGTCGTATCTGGAATATATCCAGTCGAATGCAGAGATGTGGGAAAAGCAGGCCTTGTTAAAGGCTCGCGTCGTCGGCGGCAAGAAGTCTGTTGGCGTTGAATTCCTGAAGCGGGCCGAGCCGTTGATCTTCTCGGGGACACCGCATGATGTCCGTGCCGCAGTCCGCCAGGCCAAAGATCGGATCGAAGCCGAATTGCGTCGACGCGGCCGCGAGTGGGGCGAAGTTAAACTTGGTACGGGATCGATTCGTGATGTCGAGTTCGTCGTGCAGGCGTTGCAACTGGTGCATGGCGTTGCGTCCCGCCACGTTCGCTCGCCCAATACACTCGATGGGCTGGTGCGATTGACCGACGCTGGTGTGTTGCATGCGGATGAATACCGCCGCCTGACAGATGGCTATGTCTTCCTGCGGACCATTGAGCATTCGTTGCAACTCATGCACAACCAGCAGGAGCACACGATGCCGACGGACCCGCGCGAACTCTCTGCGCTGGCCCATCGCCTGGACTTCCCGGGCGTCGATCAATTGCTTCAGCACTACGAGGGACACCGCGCGTCGATTCGGGCGATTTTCGACAAGTATCTCTCTGATGAACGAGATCTGCCGGTCGTCCAGGACATCCCTGACGCCTCGTCAAGTCAGTCCAAACGGCTGGCGCTGGCAAGTTATTCAACCGTCTTTACGAAGGACGAACAGCGCAGGCACCGGGCGATGTTTGCCCAGATCGAACCGCATCAGCCCGTGCGAGTCGTTGCAGAGCAGACCGATGATGGGTTATGGCGAGTGACCATTCTGGGACACGACTGCCCTGGTGAGCTGTCGATGATGTGTGGCCTGATGTTCGCCTATGGATTCGACATCGTCACCGGATTCGTTTCGACCGAACGTCGTTCGACCACCCCAAAACTTGTTTCGACAGAACGACGCTCATCGTCGTCCGCGGGTAAAGAACCGTGCGGATTCGTTGACGCGTTCTGCGTCCGTTCGGAACTGGATGTCGTCCTGCCTCAAGTCTGGGAACGATACGAGGCCGATCTGGTCGACCTCGTACTGATGGCTCAATCTGGTCGCGCTGATGAAGCTCAAGGCCGCCTCGCCAAGCGAGTCGCCGATGCACTCGAAGGGGCACCGGTCACCGCCCGCCGACCAGCGCCACTTGATGTGCGGATCGATAATGACGCTCACGAATCTGCGACCGTGCTGCATATTCGCGGTGACGATACGATCGGTTTTCTGTACGAGCTTTCCAACGCGCTGACTCTGAGCGGCGTGAACATCGAGCAGGTTCAGATCAGTGCCGACGAAGGCCTGGCTGCGGACACGCTGCTCGTCACCGACGCTCGCCGCGGTGGCAAGATTCTGGAAGCCGACCGACTGCAGGAGTTGCAGGCAGCAGTAGTGTTGATCAAGCACTTTACTCACTTACTTCCGGGCGCCCCCGACCCGACGGCAGCCTTGCTGCACTTCCGTACGTTTCTGCGAGACTTGTTCAAACGACCAGACTGGTTCGAACAATTTTCGTCGCTGGAGCGACCGGAAGTTCTTTCCGCACTGGCGCGATTGCTCGGTGTCAGCGACTTCCTGTGGGAAGACTTCCTGCGATTGCAATATGCCAACCTGTTCCCCGTGCTGCGCGACATGGCGGGACTGGAACACGCGAAGTCGTCTGAACAACTGACTGCCGAACTGCAAACTGCACTGCAAGCCGCATCGAACAGTGAAGAGCGGCGGACGGTGCTGAATGAATTCAAAGACCGTGAATTGTTCCGCGTTGATATGCGACACATCCTGGGTCGGAGCGAGGGGATCGAGGCCTTTGGCAGAGAGATGACCGTTCTGGCTGAAGTGGTCGTTGTTGCGAGTGTCGCGATGTGCCGGGCGGAACTGGTGGAGCGTTTTGGCGTTCCGATGCTGGACAAGGGTGGCCCCTGTCAGTTAGCCGTCTGTGCACTGGGAAAATGCGGTGGGAAGGAACTCGGTTTCGCATCGGATATCGAATTGATGTTTGTTTACGAGGGGGAAGGATTCACGAACGGACGTGAATCGATTGCGAGCGCAAACTTTTTCGCTCGCCTCGTCGAAGGGGTAACGCATGCCATTCGCGCGCGGAGTGAAGGGATTTTCCGGATTGATCTGCGGCTGCGACCCTATGGGCGGTCGGGGAGCCTGGCCGTCAGTTGCGACTCGTTCCTGCACTATTTCCACTTAGATGGCCCAGCATGGCCCTATGAGCGCCAGAGCCTGGTGAAGCTTCGTCCGATCGCAGGAGATGAGGAATTCGGGAAGCATCTGGTCAGTCTGCGCGATGACATCGTTTACACGGGGCAGCCTGTCGATTTCGCCGCCATTCGAGCGATGCGTGAACGCCAGGTCCGGCAATTGGTCGGTGCGGAAACATTCAATGCCAAGTTGAGTCCTGGTGGGCTGGTAGATCTCGAGTATCTGGTCCAGGCCAAACAGATCAGCTGCGGCAAGAGTCAACCCACACTGCGGACGACAAATACCCGCGACGCACTGCATGCATTGTCGAAACTTCAGGTCATTGACGAAACGACATGCCAGCGACTCGATCAAGCCTACGCATTCCTGAGAAACATGATTGAATCGTTAAGAATGGTTCGGGGCGATGCGCGTGATCTGGCAATTCCGTCCTTGAATTCCGCCGATTTTGAATCGCTGGCTCGACGTATGGGCTACGGAGGTAACTGGCAACGACTTCAAGACGATCTGGCCAGACACACGCAGACTGTCAGCGACGCTGTGCGAACATGCTTTCCGTAAAAGTACGTCATCCTTGCCGTTCTTCTGTGGAGTCGCTCGCAAAAAGTGCGGGCACGTTGGTCAGCGCGTAACGATTTGCCGGGGCGTTGGATTTTAGAATTAGGTCGCCCTTGCAGGGCTTTGCGATCGACACACGCCAAAACCCAGGGCGTTGCCCTGGGCTGCGATAGTACACGCCGTTGGCGTTTGCGAACAATGGTTTCAACATTGGGGTGCTGTGGGGCCGTGCGATGAAACGCGACGGGTGGAAGAACCATCGTAGCTGAATTCGTGACAACTCAGGTTTCTAAGTTTCCACGCATCCGGCAGGGTGGCCGGGGCTGGACTGAGGCTTTGCGAAGGAAGCCCCGGATTCTGGCGAATCCCCGGTCCTCCACACCGCGTTTGTGATCTATGTCGATCGACATTCAACCGGGGCTTCCCGTTGGTCCAGCCCCGGCCACCCCGACGCTTTCCAGCCCCACAGGGGCATTCTATCGCAGCCCGGGGCAACGCCGGCAACGCCCCGGGGACAAGATCCACAAGAACACCGAGCCCTGAATGGGCGGTCGAATCAAACATGGTACCGCCGAAACCGAAGGCATGGACGTCCCTGAATTCGTAAAGTGTGAGATAGTCGTGGTTCGCTCCGCGAACCTACGTTTCCTGCCTAACAAGACTCCAGCGAATGAGGCGAACATAGGAATTGCCATAAGAAAATGCGGCGTTGGTTCGCGGAGCGAACCACGACTATCAGGCACCGGCCCCAAGTCCTCACACATATCTTTGATGCGAATCACTCAGCGCGAAAATGCGATTTCAGTACTTTTGTCCTTTCTCGGACGTCGTTGCCTTTGCCTTGTCTTCAGGGACATCGCCGACGTGGACCAGGAAATCGAATAGCTCGCCCAGGCGAATTCCGTCACGAGTGATGTCGAGTCCGATGACTCGCATCCCGGGTGTTGCATCGGCTGCGGCGCTGACTTTGATCGTGATCGCTTCTGTTGCACCTGGGTCCACAGTCCCTTCGAGAATCGGCGGATCAAACGTGATTCCGGGGTGCGAGTGAAGAACAATGCGATGCTGTTGCGGGGTCTTGCCGTAGTTTCGAACCAGGATCTGCGCCGTGACAGACTTGCCTGCCTTGACGACGACACGATAGGGAACGGCACTCACCCAGTACGGATCGAACATGTACCGATAATCGGTCTCGGCACTGAGCGACTGAAAGGCCGCTCGCAATGCGATCATGCGAGTTCGATACCGTTCAATCAGTTCCTTCGGGCGATCCATCACCCAGCAATGACCGCCCACCAGCAGATCGGGAGCGATGCTGTGCAGGTAATGGGCTGCGTACAGGTACCCCTCTTCCAGTGTTCCTCCATTGCGAGCGACAACTGCTTCATTGCCCCCCTGTGTCGGACTGGTGGTGCTGCCAAAGATGTTGTCTCCCGTAAATGCCACTCGACGACCATCAATGTCACCATGCAGGCAGGCGTGGTACTTGGTCTGGCCGGGCATCCAGTCGCAGCAGAACGGAATGTTTTCCCATTCAATCACGTCGCCATTTTTGACAACCCGATCGAATTGAAATGGCCCCAGATCCTTGCCGCGATCCTGATAGGAAGGGAGCAGTGCGCAAAGGTCATAATCCCAAGGCCGTTCGAACTTGTCGGCGATCCCTTCCATGGTCCAGAGCTTGGCGCCGTATTTGTCTCGCAGGTAAGTCGCCTCCATCCCGTGATCACCATGCATGTGAGTCACAAATACGGCGTCAATCTGCTTCAAGCCCAGTCTGTCGCGCATGCGCTGAATCGCTGTGTCGAGAAACTCGCGATTGAACAGTCCGCAATCGATCACCAGAGCATGTCCATTGTCGGCCAGGACCATTGCGAAATTGACGGCGTAATTGGGACCACGGAACTTGTACAGGTGAGGACTCAGTTGCCAAAGATGAGGCACTTCCGTCGGGCGGCTGACTGTATCCTGATCGCAGCCATCGAATCGCTGAACGTCGTAGCCGCGGACATACACGTCTCCCATCTGCCGCAACTTGGCAATGTAGTCCTGCAACTGCCCCTTGGCGTTTCGAATCACCGGTCCATGCGAAGGGAGCAGATGAGATGGATCGTAGCCCGCAATCTGTGCGGCACTCTTCCCCAATTCGTACAGCCCCTTGGCGAAACCATAGTCCCATTCGGTGTCGTACCAGGTATGCATCTTCGCGCCGTCGACCATCAAATCGCCAGAAAACACCAGCCAGCGGTCGTTGTGCTTGAGCAGATAGGCCGTGTGGCCGGGTGAATTTCCCTGAGTCTCGATCACCCAGAACTCGCGCCCGCGCCAGGTGAAGTCATCCATTTTGGCAAACGTCCGGTCCACCAAGATCGGATCAATCGGCGGTCGAACGTAGCTGGCACCATGGACCGTAAATGCATCCCCCAGCGTGGGCCGCATCTTGCGATACGTGGCCCCGGCTTCCAGCAGAGGCTTTTCAATCAGCGATGCGGCGACCTTGATTCCGGTTCTTGCGAGCTTCGCGCCTCCCTGACATTGTTCACGGTGGTGATGAGTGAACAACACCCATTCGACCGTGCGAACACCGATCTCGCCCAGATGGTCGAGGACTGACCCGTCTCCCAGATCGATCAGCAGAGCGGTATCGCCGCTGCGTACGACGTAGACGTTACAGGTATCGGTCCACTGGAAAACATCCGGCAGAATCTGTTGAAAACCTGGCATGAAATTCACCCTGTCAGGGATTGTCACACGGGGCAGACCACATCGCTTGCATCATCGCCCCGCGTGAAGAGCCGTACGCCATTGCCACATCAATGATGCAGCGGAAATCTCGTCAAGAAGAACGCGATCCATCAGTACACAAACAGAAACTCATTGGCATTGAGCAGTGCACGACACAGGGCGGGCAGACCGTGTTGTTCCACAATCTCGGTTGATGCCATGAGTTCTTCCGCCGTCGGAGCCCGCAGGAAAATCAGATCGAATGCGCGGCGAATCTGATCTGACTTTTCACCGCTCGCTTCCCGTTCGACTCGACCCGCAAACAGATTTGACTGCTGCACCATGAACTGGCTGTTGAGCAGATTCAGAGCCTGAAGAGCTGTAATGGAGCTGGTTCGTTTCGGGGTAATCTGCCCGGCATCGGGACAGTCGAACTGGCCAAACAGGTCATCAAGTTGCATACGAGGCTTCGACTGATAGACCATTCTCCGCCATTCGGCTGCGCCAAATTCGTGCCGCGAATTGTAGACTTTCACATAATTCGTGTTCGGCTCAAACAGATCAAAGCCCGGTCCACCCATGCGATCATCCAGATTGCCACATACCGCCAGGATGGCATCACGTAGCGGTTCCGCTTCGAGTCGTCGCGGCGGGTACCGCCAGAAGAGACGTGATCCCGCGTCGATGCTCATCCCATCCAGTCGTGCCACACCATTCTGGCGGTAAGCAGCAGACGTCACAATCATGCGATGCAGACGCTTTGGCGAGTTTCTGGCGGCGCCGTGTGGTACCGCTTCGCTGGCGAGCCAATCGAGTAACTCGGGATGTGATGGCCTGGCCCCGTTACGACCAAAGTCACTCGGCGTCGTGACCAGTCCCTGACCAAAGTGAAAATGCCACAACCGATTGACAAAAACACGTCGTGTTAAGGGATGATCCGGCGAGGTCATCCATTCGGTCAGTTTCAGTCGTCGAGTCGCCTCGGGCGCTTCCGGTGGCAATTTGAATTCAGAACCGAACGAGGTCAAGCCCGCAGGAGCCACGGGTTCGCGTGGCTGCAACGGGTCACCCCTGTGAAAACGGTTTGTTGGTTCGGGAGATGTGAACCGCCCGGCATACACCTGTCGAGTCTGAGTGAGTTGACTCAAGCTGCTGGTCAGTGCTTCGCGGCGGACTGCCAATTGTGTGGCTTCCCCCTGTTCACGCTCATTCAAGCCACTGCGAGTGGGAAGGGTGGCGAGATTCCTTTCGATTGGAAATCGGTCTTCAGAAGAGGCGACGACGACCATCTCTGTCGCCGTCATGCCCGCTTCAATCCGATACTTTGTCGGAATGCGATCACTGAACTGGCCATTTTCAGGTCGATCACGACTCCAGAGTATCCGGTCGATCTCGACAGGTTGTGCAAACTCGAGTTGAACCCAACCGCGCCCCGCCTCATTCGAAATCCAGCTTGCGCTGTTTCCATAGCGACCATCGTTGATGTGCTTGAGCTGATGAATTTCATAACCCGGCAGGCTCGACGATGATGTTGGCGTTGCTTCCAGAGCGACATTGCGAGACGGCGTTCCCGCCGCAGGTACGGAAAAGACTTCGAGCTCATCGATACAGGGCTGTGACCCGTTCGAAGCCTGTTCGATCACAAACCGAACAAATTGAGCTTTGATGGGTGCAAACCGTTCGGCGTTCGTCTTGCGATGAACGGAAGGCCGCAAATGAGGCAACGCTGTCTTTGGATCAGGGTTCCCGCTGCGAGCTTCCTGCAGGAACAGCAGATCTGCAGAAACGTACGCGTTTGTTTCGCCGCCTCGCAGGATCAGACGCGTCGTCGGTGTCCATTCATGAACCCCGGCGTTATAGAAACCGCTCCACAATGGCTGTTGTTCATCGCCTGTCCCATCAGCAAAACGCCGCTGATCGATCCGGGCAATCTCCTGCTGGTCTTCTTTCGTCGTCAGATCGCCATCGCGATCGAGGATGTAGCGTGCGTCCGTCGCATGAGTCCTCCAGCCACAACCCCACGACAGCCAGACGTGGTACGAACCTGATACGTGAGGGTTCCACGTAAAGACATCTTTGTTCGCAACCTCGTTCCAATACGAATAGTTCTTGCCAAGATTGGGAAAGCGGCTCGCATTTCCCGGATCACTCGCCTGTCCACGAGCCGTTCCCGGACGATGTGGTTCCAGTCCCAGTCGTGGTACCAGTTGAGTCACGCTCGGCATCCGAGGATTTGTCGTCGGTGGCGTGTCATCGTCCAGAAACAGACTGGGAACATCCGGCGGAGTCTCTTTCGGCTCCAAAGTAGCCTTCACCGCTCCGCGTGAAGCCAGCCGTTGCTCAGCCCCCGTCACATAAGCCAGCGGTTCGAAGGCACGCAGCACATCATCAACCCGGGCCAATTCTTCTTTCACCGCATTAATCTGCTGTTCGCGAGACTCCATTCCGATCGGTTTGACCGGACGTTCCCCATGTTGAACCCCTGCAAAAATCGCCTTCATCGCATAGTAGTCGACTTGTGAAATCGGGTCGAACTTGTGGTTGTGACAACGAGCACAGCCGACGGTCAGTCCCAGAAAAGCACTTCCCGTCGTACTGACCATGTCATGCAATTCATCGGCGCGTTGTTGAGCCGTCAGGCCCGGGTCGGGACTCTTCACGCGGTCCCACGCTCCACCGACAATGAAGCCGGTCGCTTCATCAACACCGAACGCATCACCGGCCAACTGTTCCGCTATAAACTGTTCGTAGGGCCGGTCATCGTTGATCGCCTTGATCACATAGTCACGATACGGCCAGGCGTTAGGTCGGGGTTGATTCGTTTCAAAGCCATCGCTTTCGGCGAATCGAACGACATCAAGCCAGTGCCGAGCCCAGCGTTCACCGAAGTGCGGCGATGCCATCAGCCGATCGACCAACCGCTCATACGCGTCGGGATTCTTATCCGCGACGAATTCAGCGACTTCGGCGGGAGTGGGCGGTAGTCCGATCAGATCGAAGCTCAATCGCCGGATCAACGTCCCACGATCCGCTTCGGCGGATGGAGTTAGATTCCCCGATGCCGCTTCCTTTCTCAATCGATCGATGATGAAGGGATCAATCGGGTTCCTGGACCAGCCCATTTGCCTGGCATCGGACGCTGGAATCGCTTTTCGCGCGACAGGCTGAAACGACCAGTGTGACATGACGTCATCACCAACGTTGGCCGAATCTGGCCATTTGGCACCCTGGTCGATCCAGGCCCGCAACAAGCCGATTTGCTGGGCCGTCAATCGTTCCCCTTCGGGGGGCATCAGCAGTCCCTCTTCCAGTCCTGCGATGATTCGAATCAGAGGGCTCTCTGCGGATTTTCCAGGAATGATCGCGGGCGAAAAGCTCTCGCCCCCCTTCAGGGCGGCTGCTTTCAGATCCAGTCGCAATCCGCCGCGCTGCTTGGCACCATCATGGCAGGAATAGCACTTCGACTTGAAAATCGGCTGAATGTCGCGAGCAAAGTCGACTGGCTGAGCGGCCGGTGGCGGAAGTTTGGATTCCTCGGTCGCGATGGCGACGGCCTGAAACACAAGCAGAAGCAGCAGAACAGGGTGCGGTCGAGCCATGGAACAAGTCACCTGTCTCTCGAGTGAGATCGTATTTCTGAATCACCTGCCAAGCAGGATCGCCAGATACCCCTTCAGTTTTTCATCGTCTTCCAGATCGCCCGTGATACCGATATGCGCGTTCCGATCTTCGGCATTCAGAAGATTGAGAACGGCAAGGTAGGCGTCTCGCTCGCCTCTGAAGTCACCTCGAGAATGAGCCAGTCCAGCTTCGCGCAGCAATCGCTGGTATGGGCGGGCTGGCCCTTTTTCGTCACCGATGAATCGACTCACAATCTCCCGACGAGCCGTCGTCTTCGTCGCTCGACGTTCATCAAACGTCTCGGGCTCCAGAAACATCATCGCCATGGAAGCGAGCAGACTGAATCCCAGAGCTCCATAGACCAATGCCGGGTTCCCTTTTTCACCCTCTTTCTGCTTGGCTGTTTTCGGAGCGGCTGCTTCCTGCAGTGCCAGTTCAGGCAGATGGCCATCTTCACCCAGTTTGACCAGCATTTCGCCGGGCCGATCCGTGATGAACTTGGCAACGGCTCGCCCCGCAGTCCCTGCAGCGTCACCCTTTTTTGCACCCGCACGGCGGGGCTGAGCCTTCGATTTAACGGCGGCGACAGGGGGCGGCGATGCTTCTGGAAGCTTTTCCGTGGGGGTGGCGGTCGGGTCGTTTGAGCCTGCCTGAAAGGTCAGCGTCGTTTTGGACGTGATCTTGATCGTGGCTCGCGATGGCAACCAGACCCATTGATCGGCCTTCATTGAATTGCCATCGACACTGATCGCATTGTCGATCGGCGTGAAGATGGCATACCGGCCATTTCGGTTTGCGAGCGATGCGAGGTGTTCGGCCACCTGAGAATCCGTCAGCAAGACCTGGCTGTCAGCCCCCGATCCGATATGAATGAACTCATCAACCAACGGAAACACCTGACCACGGTCAGGACCAGTGGTCACCGTCAATGTTGCAATAATGGTGGTGGCAGTCGAAGCAGACATGGAATTCAGGATCCGATCAAATCAATTCATCCGTTGTCCCGAGTGCAGTACGGTCAGGTCCGTTCGCAACCGTTACTGCATGATATCCGTTGTCACAAAGTTCAACATGAATGGGCCCAAAATGACCAACACTGTCGAGGCCATGATCAGCACGCCAGGCAACAGCATCTTGACAGCCGCTTCCCCCGCCAGGGTTTCTGCACGCTGACTTCGCTTCAGCCGTAAGACATCCGATTGAGTCCGGAAGATCTTGGCGAGCGGCGTCCCCAGCTGCTCGCCCTGAATAATGGAACCGACGATACTGGTGATTTCATCGTCATGCAGTCGGTCCCGCATCGATTCCAGCGCGGCGATCCGTCCCTTCCCCATATTCAATTCACCGAGGACTCGGCCGAATTCGACACCGACCGGGTGTTCTCGAAATTCGTCAACCGCCTCTTTCATGGCCTGCAGAAACGTTGAGCCCGCTTCCATCAGCAGCGTGACCAAGTCCAGCAAAAATGGCAGGCGGCGCTTGATCAGAACCAGCCGATAACGTGCTGTATTGCGCAGTCGACGACGCAACAGATATCCTGTCAGGACGCTCATCATCAGCGCCATGACGAATCCGGCTGGTCCCATCAATTGCACGCACGTGTAGACGTAGGCTGGCATCAGCATCAGGGCTTGAAGTTCAATCCGTGCCAGGTATTCGGCAGGTGTCCAGAAACGGGGCAATCCCGCCGCCTGAATTTCCCGACCGATTTCCGGCAACTGATCTGCAAAGGCACCCCGGTTGAATCTCGCAAAGGCCTGCACGACAGGCTGCAGAAACCGGTAGATAGCACTGATCCGGCGCAGTTCGTTGATCCGGTTGACGTCATATCGCCATTCCAGATCCTGAGCCATATCTTCGGTTGAAAGAGTCCGCCAGATCGTCCAGACGAACAGAAACACCGCCACCCCGAACATCAATGAGATGATCGCAGGGGGGACGGGGTCCACCATCAGGGGCGACGCTGCCAGCAAATGTTTCAACTCAAAGTTCTCCAGAATCTCGGTCTGGAAATTGTACCTTGGCGGGCAGAGCTAGCGGAAGAGACGAACAATTTTGTGGTCAGCCGCACGGTCGCGAACGGCGCCAACGCTGGATTGTTTTCGCGAAGCCCGAGAGTTAACGATTTCGCCGAGGATTTCCTTCGCCGCCGCAACGCCAGTGCGCCGTAGCGTCGTCGGCCTGTTCTCTCGATGTCGCATGTGACGGGCTCAGTGGATGACTACCATCTTTTCTTCGGTCATCTCCCGGATCGCGTAGCGCGGTCCCTCTTTTCCCAAGCCGCTATCTTTCAGGCCGCCGTACGGCATCAGATCGGCTCGCCACTGAGTTCCCCAGTTGATATGCAGGTTTCCCGCATCGACTTCTCTGGCAAATCGCATGGCCCGATCGATATCTCGCGTGAAAATGCTGGCCGCCAGACCATAGTTCGTCGCATTCGCCAGGTTGATCGCTTCGTCAAACGTTGAGAACGGTGTCACGGCCACTGCCGGACCAAACAACTCCTCGCGACTGACACGCAGTGACGGATCGACATCGCACAGGATTGTTGCCGAGTGGACTGTCCCCTGACGTGTCCCTCCGGTCACCAGTTTCGCGCCGCTCGCGATCGCCTCATGCACCCACGTTTCTATCCGCACTGCATCCGATTCTCGGACCATCGGTCCCAACTTTGTCGAGGCGTCCAGAGGATCGCCCGTCGTCAGGAGTTCGACCTTCGGTTTGAGTGCATCCAGAAATTCGCCATAGCATTGCCGCGACGTCAAGATGCGTTGGGCAGAGATGCAGACTTGTCCGGCGTTGCCGAACCCTGATGCCGCGACCAGTTGAGCGGCTCGGTCCAGATCGGCGTCGTCCATGATGATCACGGGACTGTTGCTGCCGAGTTCCATCGTCACCCGTTTGATTCCCGCCATCCGGCAGATCGTTTCACCGACCTGATAGCTTCCAGTAAAGCTGATCTTCCGGACTCGTCGGTCCGTACAGATTGCTTCACCGAGTTCACCCCCTGGTCCGGTGATACAGGCAATCGCCTGAGGAGGTATTCCCGCATCCAGCAGAATCTTCACCAGCTTGAGGGCGGTCAGGGGAGTATCACCGGCTGGCTTGATGAGTACCGCGTTACCAGCGGCGAGTGCCGGGCCAACCTTATGCATCACCAGGTTCAATGGAAAGTTGAACGGACAGATCGCGGCCACAACCCCGCAAGGGATTCGTAGCGTGAACCCAAATTTCCCAGCCCCACCCGGGGCCGATTCCAGGGGAATCACATCACCCGTAATCCGCTTGGCTTCTTCCGCAGAGACTTCCAGAGTCTCAGCCGCCCGACTGACCTCCAGGCGACTCTCTGCGAGGATTTTCCCCTCTTCACGAGTAATCGTCTGAGCAAAGTCCTCAGCCTGGTGACGCAACAGTCGCACGGCCCCCTGCAGAATGCGGCACCGATCCGCAGCAGACATCGCTCGCATCAGCCGGGCACCTTCGACCAGAGTCTCCACGGCCAACGACACATCTGCGGCGGTACCGTGAGGCACTGCATCGATGACAGTTCCATCAAACGGATTCGTCACCTCGATTTTTTGGGGACGGTCCTGCCATTCACCAGCGATAAACATCTGCATTGTGATTCAGTACCATTGATAAGCATAGGAGCGGAAGTCATCGAATGCCTGGCCGCGACGATCCTGATCTTCGTCTTCTTCCCAGACGGATTTCAGTTCCAGCAACTGATCTCGCAGGCGAATGTCCGCGATCTGTAATGCGGTCCATCCACGCTGCTGTTGTGAAAAGATTCGATTTTCGAGTCGCGGAAGTTCTTCCGCCAGGAGCGCCCGGATCCCTCGACGGATCGTTACATCGTCACAGTGAATCAGGGGCTTCAATCGTAACAATCCCTCGGCAGTGGTCGGGTGAACGCTGATCTGAACACTCGGTGCCGGGTCTCCGGCCAGGATGCGACGGACGTTGTATTCATTCACAAACGCATCGACAGGAAGAACGGCATACAAGTATCCCGCGAATGTCACTGTCCATAACTGCCGTCGAAACAGCCAGACGAAATCGCGGTTCTGACCGATCTTGATCACAACCAGAATGAAACCAACGACGACAGACGCGACACCCAGAAAACCGATCACCCGCATCCGAGTCATCCCGTTGAAACCGACGTAAATGAACAGCCGATTAAAAACGGCCATCGCCAGCAACAGATTCTCAACAGACCAGATCCAGGCCATCCGTCGCAATTTCGGCAGCCGGGGATCAGTCAGGATCAGCCCTCGAAAAATCATGGACAACAATAGTGTTGTCAGCGCGAGTGCCACGGTCAGCCAGGCCGCTCCTTCGTGGGCATATCCGGAATAATGAAACCCCTTTGGAAAGACCCGCAACCAGAGTGTCTGGAATTCAAAAACCAGATAGACCCCGAACAATCCGATCACCATCGCCAGGGTGTTCCGATAGGCTTCGTAAAGCGGCGAACTTGCCGGAACAATTGCAGGTGGCGGAGTATCGTCAGAGGCGACGACTTGCTTCACCTCAGGCCGCAGCAAGCCTACCGAGATCCAGCCAGCTGCGATGCAGAAGACAATTTCCAGCGGCTCGATATCGCGAAACAGGCCTTGAAGGAACTCGATGAACTGCGTCATGCCAGTCCCGAAAGAAATCACGAGATCCGGGTTGGCCATGATGAAGATCGCCCCGAAGACCACCAGTGTGATCGCTGGCAGAATCACCGAAATGGCATTGGAACGCAGGATCCCAGGGCTGAATCGGGCCAGTGCTTGCGAATAGAGATGCAGTCCGCGATGTCCCGCGGAAACCAGATGTGCCGTGAAAACAGCCCCCTGCAGGACATGGGGACATAATCCTGATAACCCCATCGCATAACCGCACAGCAGTACAAAACCTGCCACGACTGCCGCTTCAGACCCGCACCAGAACAACCGGATCGATGTCAGGGCCAGCAAGGGAGCGAGTATCCAGATACTGGAATCAAACTTGCGAGGGACGATTCCGAGCGCCAGTAACAGCGGAACGACCGTCAGCAGAAATCCGATTCCCGCGAAGCCTTGTCCGCGGAAAATCGTGATGTCACTGACGACGATCAGGAACGGCAAAATAATCAGTTCACGAGCACAGATGGGCAAATGCGTCGCGACATGCGATTCGCTTGGGACCGGCGGCGGCCCCTGCAGCAATCGTTCCTGCAGCAACGTCGGACGGTCATCGGGAGCAGTCATGGGTGTGTCCATTCATCAACTGCACCAGGAAATGGGAGTCATGTGAATAATGGGAATAATGGGAATAATGGGAATAATGTCAGTCGTGCGGGCAAGTCAGTACCCAGGAATCATAATTCCCATTCTTCCCATCGCAAATGCTTTTCCCACCAACACTATTCGAATCGATCCCCTCGCGACAACTTGCGACCTCGCAGGAATTCGGGGGCTGCCATCGGACGTTTGCCATCCGGTTGCAGTTGCACGATCTGTACGGCGTTGTCACCGCATTGTACAAGGATCTCGTCCGGGTTGATTAACAATACGTCCCCAGGGCGTTCACTGCCAGACGATTCCCGGGCGACGATTCGCACCGACTGAATCTGGATGCGCTGAGCCGGGCGTCCCAACTGATGTAATTCGGTGAACGGACCCGGCCAAGGCTGCATTCCCCGCACATGACGTTCGACTTCAACGGCCGATCGCGACCAGTCGATCCGACCATCCGGCTTGGCCAGCTTGCGGACGCGAGTCACCTGAGTCGGATCCTGCGTCACCGCCGTCACGGTTCCTGCTTCGATCTGGTCAATCACATCAAGCACGAGGGGCACTGCCATTTGTGACAATCGCTCTTCGAGCTGACCGGTTGTTTCCTCAGGTTGAATGGGTGTACGCACGACACCCAGCATCGGCCCCGCGTCCATCTTGGGCTCGATCTGAATAATCGTCACGCCTGTTTCTGAATCGCCGTTCAGAATGGCGGCATGAATCGGTGTTGCCCCGCGGTATTTCGGCAGCAGCGATGCGTGGATGTTAATCGTTCCCAGACGCGGAACGGCCAGCACATCCGTCGACAGCATCTGCCCATAAGCCGCGACGACGAACAGATCAGCCCCCAGTTGCCGCAGCGTTTCGACAGCCTCCGCAGCTTTGATCGATTCCGGTTGCAGAACCGTGATACCCCGTTCCTCGGCTGCCTGCTTGAGTGGGTTGATATGCTGATGGTGCCCCCGCCCGACTCGGTCGGGTTGAGTCACCAGGCCGACGATCTGGTGTTTGGAATCGAGCAGCGTCAGGAACGCGGGAATGGCAAGATTCCCCGTCCCGAAATAAGCAATCCGGATCGACAAGAGGGATTCACCTTTAGAGATCGAGAATCACGTCAGTTCGACAAACGATTCGGTCAGAATATTACTTCGGTTCCAGACGGGCCAGCTCTTCGCGAATGGCGTCGTCCGACGGATATCGGCCTTCGGCCTGCCAGCGGCGATACTGAGCTTCGAAGTCCGCAATCACGGGAGACAGGTCACGGCGAGATCCATCGGTCAGGCGATCAATAAATAGCACGCCATCCAGATGGTCTGTTTCGTGCTGGACCGCGCGCGACGCGAGGTCATCCAGCGCATATTCGAAGCATTCTCCTTTCAGGTTGAATGCTTCGACAGCAATCTTGGCCGCCCGTTTGACATTCCCGTACATCCCCGGAAAACTCAGGCAACCTTCTTCGCCTTCCGTGGTACCTTTGCGCCGGATGATTTCCGGATTGATAAAGACGATCTCTTCCTCTTTCACGTCCTTGTCGGCCGCGAGGTTCAGGATGAAGACACGGTACGGCAAAGCGACCTGATTGGCGGCCAGTCCGATCCCTTTGGCCGTATACATCAACTCGAACATCTCCTCGACCACTCGACGGAGTTCGGCATTGATTTCACGAACAGGCTTCGACTTCCAGCGCAGGGCCGGGTGAGGATATGGAACGATTTCCATCGCAGTTACGTCAATCTCGAGTATTTCTGGGCGTAGCAAAGTTCCCAATTGTAGGCGAGCCCCCGCCCAGTTTCGAGCCCGAAGCCTCGGATTCAGAGCCGATGCCTTTTTGAAGCTGGGCAGGATGTAGACGGAGATTTCCAACTTAAGGAATGGGTGCCACGGTCTTGCAGTCTGCGACAAGGCCGTGTCTTCGATGGATCTTAAGAATGAGCGAAATTTCAAGGAGACAGCGAAGAGATCGGTTGTGAAATGGGCTGGAAACCAAATTCAGCACGACCTTGTCGCAGACTCCAAGATCGTGGCACCCCCACACCTGTTCACTTTCCGAATGGAAAACCGGCATTGCGCAACACAAACGGTGCCCACCCGGCGACGGGACGAAACTAGCGACGACCGACATCTTCAGTGCCGAATTGCATTTCGAATCAGGTGAGCAACGGCATCGCTGACGACCTCGTTTCCAGCCTGATCAAGGTGCACGACATCGTTGGGCAGGAATCGTTCCACGGCCCACTGTCCACCGCTTTCAAACAAGGGGACTAGGTCCAGGCAAGTGACATCTGCCTCCTGAGCGACCTGTCGCATGGCGTCCTGGTAGGCAGGTCGCCACGTCGGTTGATTTTGAAGTTGCCTGCGATCCGGCCAGACAACGAGAATCGGGCGGCAACCAGAACTCTGGCATTCGCGGATCATTGCTTGCAGATTTGCTGCAAATTCGTGGACATCGACGCGAGGCCGCCATTTGGTATTCGGATCAAAGTAATTGACAGTGGCCTGCTTCGCCCATTCTATCTGAGCTTCTGCTGATTGCTGTTGGACCGCCTGCTGTCGCAGTGAAATCAGCCACCGCAGCGCGTGACTGGCATTCACGCTTGAGCACATTCGCGCGATCATCATCCTGCGGGCATGCTCCTGGTCGCTCAGTCCATCCCATCGCCAACCATCGTTGTTTCCGAAAGTGATGACGGCCAGTTGAGGTCTCCACTTTTCGAGCTGACGTTTCAATCGCTGGCGTCCCTGGTAACTCGTCTGACCTGGAATCCCCGCATTGAGGACTTCCACGGCATCGGGAGTTTCCGCATCGAACAGGCGTTGCAACTGGTTTGGCCAAGCATCTGCAAAGGGGACTCCGAATGCAAATGTTGAACTGTCGCCAAAACAGAGAACTCGCAGTCGCTGTCGGGATTCTTTCACTGATACTTCGCGGCTGCGCATGCCGTGACTGTTCGACATCCGACCGCTCCAACTGGGCCCGCGATCCAGTGGCAGGATCACATCGGGCCTCAGTCGCCAGAAACAATCAGGATCAGGTTCGAAGATACTTTGCCCCGGTTTGTTGCCGAGATAGACAATGATCTGCTCAATCTGGTCGAAGCGCCCGGGATGCGTCACATCATCAGAAACCAGTACCCTGGCGATGACTTCGCCGACCGTCAGCAGCAGAAACAGTGGAATCATTGCATACAGACATCGGCGGCCGAGCGGAATCGGTCGTCGCCCGGAAGCCACTGTTGTCTGTTCACGTTGTTCGCAAGATGTCGTTTTGCAACTCACGGCATCCATGGTGTTCCTTCACCATCATGGGATCGGCTCTGACTCACGACGACTGGTCATCATCAGAGATAAAGCTCGCTGACATCGACCAATCGCCGTGCGGTCCTTCAGTCACGGATTGGTCGACCGCGGACGGCACATTTAGCAGATTTCCAATTTGGGGCCAACAGGATTCGTTCTATGAGTGCTTCGAAGTTTTCGGAGAATCAGTGCCGATTGCGAAGTACGCGTCACACCCCATGAAGTGGCACTCAACGCGGGGCAAAGTCGGATATGCGGTCGCCAGCGTTGGCCGCGGCGTCCCGCAGCACTTGTGGATGGGAATTTGTGAAATCAACGTTGCTCGCGTGGCTCGGAAGTACACGCCTCGACCATGGCTTGCATTACGACGCTGAAGGCGTCACAGATGGTAGCCGGGGGTCGGAGCGGTCGGAGCGAAGAACTCGCCAACACAAAGCATCCTGAAAGGATGCCAGATCGCATCATACCAACTCTTCCAACTCTTCGCGGAACAACCGTCGCCGATGAAGCTCCTCCTGATTCCCGATATAACCCGGAATGCGTTCCTTCTGTGACGCACTGACACTGAATGCGGCAAATCCATCATGCGAGCCGAATTGAGGTTCGAATTGGTCCGCAGCCCAAGTGGACGAATCTTTGAACTGTTGATTTCTGGCATTCGCTTCGTCCTCGGACGTCTTGTGAACCAGGAAGCGTTGGTTCGCGGCGCGAACCACGACTCTCTCAAGGGCGAGCCCAGAGGAAACCGCATTTTGAATGCGTTCTGCATTGCTGTCCTCGTATTGGTGACACGACAACACTATTATCGGCACAAAGTTCATAACTCGCATGGTGGGGGAAACCCTTGAGCGAGTTCCTCGTTACCAAAGAGAAGTCATCGTGAAATTTCCCCTGACATTGAACGATTCTCAACGACTCAGGAAACTCGCCGCGGCGATGATTCTTGGCGTCAGCTTCAGCTGCTGGTCGAGCATATCGAACGTTGCCGCAGTTGATGGGCCAGAAAAGCCCACTACGTTACCGGCCGAAAATCCGTTTGCTGCTCCAAGTCCCCTGCCGCTACACGCTCCGGCATTCGACAAGTTTCGAACGGACTACTTTCTGCCGACGTTTGCGTTCGGGATGAAGCAGCAGCTTGATGAGATGAATTCGATCGCCAGCCAGGCGGACGCTCCCACGTTCGAAAATACCATTGAAGCCATGGAGCGATCAGGAGTCCTGCTGACTCGCGTTGACAATGTCTTTTCCAATCTGACTTCGGCCGAGAAGAACGAGGCGCTGCAGAAGATTGAAACCGAACTCGCCCCATTGAAGGCGGCTCATTGGGACAACATCCTGCTGAATCGCCGACTGTTTCAACGTGTCGAGAAGATCTGGCAGAAGAAAGAGTCACTCGGACTTTCGGAAGAACAGTCCGAAGTCCTGAAGCAGCGCTACGAAAGCTTCCTGCGGGCGGGGGCCAGACTCAGTGATCAGGACCAGGGGCGAATTCGATCGCTGAACGAACAACTGTCAAAACTCGAAACGAAGTTTGAAGAGAATCTGCTGGCAATCGCCAAAGAGCGGGCTGTCGTTGTCGATAAGGCCGAGGACCTGGATGGCCTGTCGGCAGCAGAAATCGCCGCCGCGGCCGAAGACGCCAAGGGGCGTGGTCTGGCCGGGAAATATCTGCTGCAGATTTCGAACACCACTCGCGTCCCGGTCCTCACATCGCTCAACAATCGAGCTCTTCGCCGGCGAGTCTGGGAAGCTTCGGCCGATCGAGGCCTGGGCCGCAATGGCGGACTTGATAATCGCGGACTCGTTTTGGAAATCGCTCAACTGCGAGCCGAGCGAGCGAAAGTCCTGGGCTATGACAACCATGCGGCCTATAAGCTGCAGAATCAAATGGCGAAGACTCCTGCCGCCGCTCGCAAACTGCTGACCGACCTCGTCCCCGGAGTCCTGGAACGCGTCAAACAGGAATCCCGGGACCTGGAGGCCATGATCAAGGAGTGCGGCGAGAGCCATGAACTCGCTCCGTGGGATTGGGAGTACTACGCCGAGAAGGTCCGTAAGGCTCGATTTGCGATTGATGAAGGGGCCGTCCGTCCCTACTTCGAGTTGGATTCCGTCCTGAAGAATGGCGTGTTCTTTACGATGAACAAACTCTACGGAATTTCCTTTCGCGAACGAAAAGACTTGCCGGTCTACCATGCGGATGTTCGAGTGTTCGACGTCCTCGATCGAGACGGGTCGCAGATTGGACTGTTCTACGCAGACTACTTCAAACGCGACACCAAACGCGGTGGAGCCTGGATGAGTTCCTTCGTGGATCAGTCGAAGTTACTGCATGAAAAGCCGGTGATTGTCAATTGCCTCAACATCCCTCGCCCCGCGAAGGGAGAACCGGCACTCATCAGTTTTGACAACGTGACGACTCTGTTTCACGAGATGGGTCATGCGCTGCACGGCCTGTTTTCCGATGTGACCTATCCCACGGTTTCCGGCACCGCCACACCTCGTGATTTCGTGGAGTTTCCGTCCACGTTCGAGGAAGACTGGGCCATCCAGCCCGAGATCCTCGCCAACTATGCCCGGCACTATCAGACAGGGGAACGGATCCCCAAAGCCTTGCTTGACAAAGCGATCAGCGCCAAGAAATTCAACAAGGGATTCGAAACACTCGAGTATCTGGCGGCAGCGCTGCTGGATCTCGAATGGCATTCGCTGACCAGCGAACAGATCCCGGCTGATGTCGAGTTGTTTGAAGCAGAATCGCTCAAGAAAGTCGGCGCGGGCCATCCTGCCGTCCCTCCCCGCTATCGGACGGCCTACTTTGCACATATCTGGTCCGGAGGATATTCCTCAAGCTACTACGCATATCTCTGGAGTGAAGCACTGGCCGCAGACGCATTTGCCCACATGATGGCGAAGGGAGGCTGCACTCCGGAAAACGGCAATGTCTTCCGCAAGGAAATCCTGAGCCGAGGTTCCAGCCGTGATCCAATGCTCTCCTACAAAGCATTTCGAGGCAGCGAACCTACAGTAGACGCCCTCCTGATCCGCCGCGGCCTGAAATAGGCCCTCGCCGGGCAGGCGGTTGGCGTGGATGCAATGTGTGGCGTCGGTTGCCTGTACGCGCCATGTTCGCTTGTTTTGAATAGCGGTATGGGGAGTCTGGTGGCTGATAGTCGTGGTTCGCTCTGCGAACCGACGCCGCATTTTCTTATCGCGACTCGAATATTCGCCTCGTCATCAGAAGCCGGTGAACCAAGAAGCGTTGGTTCGCGGAGCGAACCACGACTATCTTACACCTCGCGAATTCGGGGCTTTTTCAATTCAAAATACCCGGGTAATGTGTCACTCGGGAAGTCGACTGGGGTACCCATAGATGTCGAACGATGATCGCCAGCGGGCATAGACCTTGCGCATCGTTGCTTCGTCCATTTTGAACGAGTTTTTCGTGTACTTTGTCAGTGCAGGAAGCTCGTTCTGGATCGCAGGATCGACCTGGCTGAAGTCGAGACCGAGGGATGAATAGACCTGCCGCATCTGCCCCAGCGGGTCAGCTTCCAGATTCTCGAATTTCAACTCGTGCAGGCGTCCGGCCGGGATCAAGTGCTTGGTCTGCTCGTAGGTCTCGATGCAATCCGAGTAGACCTTTAAGACTTCTTCTTCCATCCCGTCAAACACTGGTTTGCCGAGTCCATTTTCCCGGAACAACGTCCGCCGCAGATGCATTCCTGAGTTGAAGACTGCATACGGATCGCGGTGGATATAGACAAATTTGGCGTCTGGAAACATTTCCAGCAGGATCGGGATGCGGAACGTGTGGGACGGAGATTTCAAGACGACCGGCTTATTGGCCCGGACTGTCAGCTTCTTCACGAACGTCATGAACGCCGTCTGCCACCGTTGCTGTTCATCCGGGGTCAACTGCTTCAGATCCATGAAGCGATCGTATTTCTCCGGTCGTCCCTGATGAGCCAGCATCAAATAAGGCGAGATCAGCGTCATCAGCAGCAGTGCCATCTCATCTTCCTGCGGCAGATCCCAGCCGGCAGGAATGTTGTCCATCGGCCGAGTCTTCGGTAAGACCCAGCCGGTCAATCTCGTGACGACGCGTTCGGTCAGCAGAAAATTCCCAGGGTACATGACCTGGTACAAGTTGGGGTACGTGAACTGGGGATCCAGAGTCATCAGGTTATGCAACAAGGTCGTCCCGCTGCGCCAATGGCCCAGAATAAAGATCGGCGGTTTCTCGATCTTCTGACGGGCGATTCGACCACCGAGAAGGACCGATTCCAGCAGGTCGTTCGACGAGTTGAGAATACTGAGTGCTGAAATTGAGGCCATGCGCGGCAGACTCGTCCAGTGCATGGGAGGACGACTGGCCAGCAGGCGAACCCAGGTTCCAAACGTCAGTCCATGCCAGACGCAGAAATGCCCCTGCTTCTTCGGCTTGCTCTCAGCCCGTTCGGTCTTCCCGCCTGCGGGCGGCGGAGAGTTATCAGGAGACTGGGACAATGGAGTCGACGTCACTCAATGCTCTCTCTCAGGTCTGGAACGCCAGCAAGCGTTTCCTTCAACAACGGCAAAACGGGGCCGACTGACGACCGAGTCCGTTCAGCCCGAAAATCGAGGTACCCTAAAGTAACAAGTTTCGTGAGAGCGTGCGAGTTTGCTGGTCGTCGAAACAACCGCATTCGCCATTTTTGCAATTGCCGTTGAAAGATACGCGGAGTTTTCGGGACCGCTGATACCGCTGATGAACACTAATAAACGCTGATATCAGAAGAAAAAAGAACTGCTGTTCAGTGCTAATCCCTTGTGAGGTTGTGGGGCTGCAGCCGAATCACAGCACGCTAATCCGGGGTCGGGCCTACGATTTTTCGATTTTGGTCGGACAAAGACTCGTTCAATGACTACGGTTTCTTCCGGCCAAAATCGAAAAATCGTAGACCCGACCCCAATGCGACCCACTGGCAGTGAAAACTACGCGGAAAACAGTTCCGTGACCGGTTTCCCTTTGCCATCTTCTGTCGCGTAGAACGGCCGTTTCTCAATATCAAACCCGGTTTTAGGACTGATCCCCATCGCATGGAAGATCGTTGCATGCAGGTCTGAGACCGAGACGGGGTTCTTGATTGCCAGGCACGGGCGTTCAGCCGCAGTCTCACCGTACAGGAATCCCTTCTTGACACCCCCACCAAACATCACGACCGAGGTTCCGCCGGTAAAGTGGCGATGCATCCCGTAGTGTTTTGGTTCTTTCAGGATGTCAGTCGGAGCAGTGGCCTGATCACGCGCGTTGGAGCCCGGGACACCTTCAATAATCATGTCGCGACTGAATTCACTGGCGATTACCACCAGTGTCCGGTCCAGCAGACCTCGCGCTTCCAGGTCACGAATCAACTGTGCGATCGGTCGATCCATCTCCTTGTGCAGGCGATCCACCGTCGCATGACCATCGGCATGCGTATCCCAGTGAACGAACGGGATGTACTCGGTCGTTACTTCGACAAACCTCGCTCCCGATTCCACCAGTCGTCGAGCCAGCAGGCAGCCTTGCCCGAAGCGACCGGTGTTGTACTTCTCGTAGCTGTCTTTTGGTTCCAGAGACAGATCGAATGCGTCGCGATCTTTCGAACTGAGCAGTCGATGTGCGTTGTCCAGCGAACGGAGCATCGATTGTTGGTGATAGTCACTCAGGAACTCGCGCTGGGGATTCTGATCGAGCAACTTGCGGAACAGCTTTTGTCGGCTTTCAAATCGGCCAGGCTCCATCCCCTTCGGTGGACGAACGGCACGAGCCGCTTCGTCAGGATACGGAAGGTTCATCGGACCGTACTCCGTTCCGAAGAATCCACCCTGAGTAAACGCCTTGATCTCCTCGTTTTCACCGATCCCTTCCAGCCGCTGTCCGATATTGATGAAAGCGGGCATCACGGGATTGCGTGGCCCGAGGACTCGCGACATCCAGGCTCCGATATGAGGGGCCGCGACCGTCTGAGGTGGAACGTATCCGGTGTGCCAGTGATACTGATGTCGCGAATGCAGGATGCTGCCCAAGTCCGGCTGGAAGTGGGAACGAATCAGCGTCGCGCGATCCATCACGCTGCCAATCTGTTCGAGTCCTTCACAGATCTTGATGTTGTCGACGGCGGTGTCGATCGATTTGAAGGTACTCATCACCTTTTCGACGGGGGTGCCAATTTCAAAGGGATGATACCGTTTCGGGTCAAAGGTCTCGGGGGCAGCCATTCCACCAGCCATCCAGAGCAGAATGCACGAATCGGCCGTTGGCTTGGGGTGTACGACCGATTCGTTTCCAAGGAGTGCTCGAGGACCGGCCGACATCAACGTCGCGGTCGAAGCGGCGGCGAGTTGACCCAGAAACGTGCGACGTGCGATCGCTTCGGCCTGGGAATCGGTTTGTGAAGCTGGATCTCTCATGGCGTCATTCCCTCATGAGGGGAGTCCCCTCAACCCAATTCGAGCGACCGCTCGAGAACTGCAACTGCCGCTCCCGCTGGTCACTCGCTAAAAACAAGTACGCAATTCACGATCGTTACGATGATAGAATCTATCGAATCAATTGAAACTCGGGCTGCATCAGGATCGACCACAACAGGTCTTGAACCGATTGTTCGTCAGGTTTCGCTCCCAGAAGTTCACCGATCACAGCAATTTCTGCAGGTGACGGGTTTCGGGAAAACGCTGACCGGAACAACCACGTACCGAGAGCCTGTGCCGAGCCAGCGTGGGAAGCGAGGATTGATTTCGCACCCCGTGCCAGATCGTCTGCCAACGTCTGGCCGTTCGCAAGATCGATTGCTTCGAGCGTCGTCAATTCGCTGGGCCGCATGCTGACAATCTGATCCCGGTTCGGACGCCCCAGCGACCGCATCAAGGCATCTCCCTTCACAAGTGAAGCTCGCACCATACGAACGGATCCCGAGATACTTGAATTGAGGATCGCCAACAGTTCAGGATCAGCCCGGCCGGACCAGACTGCAGGATTCTCGACGGGAACAGCCGGCTTCCAATCCGTCGGAGCTTTCCTGAATTTGCCATTTCCGTCAGGAATGGAAGACGTCCACTCCCATTCCGGTCCCGTGGCAATCGTCTGTATGGACTTATCCGCCAGCGTGACTCGCGCTTCAAAAACCAGTCCAGCAGGATTCGGTGCAGCGCCGGCATTCTTCGCGACGATCACGATTTCGTTTGCACCCTGCTTGAGTGCCGTTTCCAGCGACACTGCGTCGATCGTTTCCCAATTGTCGTCTGATTGCAATTTACGACCGTTGACCGAGAGCGAATATTCATTGTCGCAGGTGATCGCTCCCGTCGCTCGGACAGGTGCAGCAGGCAGATTCAGTTGATACCGGAACGTCACCGTTTCACCAGCGGGCGAGGCCGAAGCCTTCGCATATGACCAGATCCATTGTGCCTGAAGTTTCGTGACGGATGGCGTCTTTTCCTTTTCGCCAGCGGTTCGTTTCATCCGTAAAACTTGAGCGTCCGGTTTCGCGGGTGATGCGCCCGTGATCTGCCAGACCGAATCCATAAACTGTTCCGCGGTCATCCGGCGGCTGAGTGGGCCGCGGAAAACAAACGTCCCCGCATCGGGAGCGGCTTCCTGGGCCAACGTCTGAGCCTGATAGGCTTGCGATGTGCAGATCAATTCGATCGTCTGCTTCAAATCGTACTTGTTGTCGACCAGATTGCTGGCGAGGAAATCGAGCAAATCCGAGCTCCACGGTTCCGTGTGCATTGCATCAACGGGATGAACGATGCCACGCCCCATCAGCCGGTGCCAGATGCGGTTGACGATTGTCCGAGTGAACCGACCATTTTCAGGGTGCGTCATCAACGCGGAAAGCTGCTTCAACCGTTCTGGTTGCGGGGCATCGGCCTTGATCTGGCCGAGTTCCGGAAAGATCCAGGCGGCTGTTGCCACGCGACCGACCTTCTTGTCACAACGGTGAATTTCCAGAGGCTGCGACGCATAGATTGCTGCCAGTCCATAAGCCTCATCCAGTTTCCAGCGGTCAATGAAGCTGTCGTGACAGGATGCACACTTCATGTTGATGCCGAGGAACGATTGCGAAATGCTCTGGGCAAACTGCACTTCGACAGTCTGACTGGAATTCACGTCACCGCGCCACCGGATCCCCTGAATAAACCCTTCCGATTCAGCCGTTGGTGCGATCAGTTCCCTCACAAACTGGTCGTAGGGTTTGTTTTCTACCAGCGAACGATGCAGCCATGTGGTGATCTGTTTTCGTCCACCCGTGATAAACCCGGTTCCGGTGTAATCGTTCCGCAGCAGGTCATTCCAGAAGGTCAACCAGTGTTCGGCATAGCCCAGATCGTCGGCCAGTAATTCCCGCACAAGCTGAGTCCGCTTGTCAGCATTCCGACTCGCCAGGAATTCATCCAGTTTTTCCGGGGAGGGAAGCAGGCCATTGACGTCGAGCGCCAGACGCCGATAGAAAACCGCATCAGAAATGCCAGCCGGGCGAGTCACCTTCTGCCGGACATAGTACGCGTCAATGATTCGATCAACGGGATTCAGACGACCGTCTGTGGCTGCTGGCAATTCGACTCGACGGGGTTTCAGGGGTGGTTCATAGGCAATCCCTTTGAAGCTGAAACCTTCTTCCCACTTTGCCCCGGCATCAATCCAGGCGGCCAGCGTCGCGATCTGATCTGCGGGAACGCGATCACCTTCTGGTGGCATCATCAGCGTGGGGTCATTCGACTTCATCCGCCGAATCAGTTCACTCTGACTGCTTTTTCCAGGGATTGCTCCCTTGCCTGCCTCACCCCCGGCCAGCAGTTGTTCTCGCGTATTCATCGAGAAACCGCCCTGCTTTTTGTCTCCGGTATGACACTTCCCGCACTGTTTGCGCAGGACCGGCACAACGTCGTGAGCAAAATCGATTTCTGCGGCCGAAGTCATTGACGTGGAAACGACGACGATCGCAACTGTCAAAAAACAAAAGAAGAAGTGATTTCTCGTCATGAGTCTGCCTGATATTGAGTCGTCCGAGCGCGGCGTACGGTCCAGTTCAATTTGCTTATTTGCGACGGTAAATATGATCATGAACCACCGCGACCGCCAGAGCAAGCGAATCCCGTTTGCTTCGTGTGGGGGTGCCACGATCTTGGAGTCTGCGACAAGGTCGTGCTGAATGGTTTCTAGTCCATTTCACAACCGATCTCTTCGCCGTCTCCATGAAATTTCGCTCATTCTTAAGATCCATCGAAGACACGGCCTTGTCGCAGACTCCAAGACCGTGGCACCCATTCCTTACGTTGGAAATCTCAGTTTCCAGGCAGATCAAGCACTACCCTTCATCCTGCACAGCTTCAAAAAGGCATTGGCCCTGCCACCAAGAAGCGTTGGTTCGCAGAGCGAACCACGACTATGGCCTCATTTTCGCCACCCGGACCTGTGACATTTTCAATCTGTCACGACTGGCAGTCGATTCCAGTAGCGTGCACCGCTCAAAATGCCTAGACTTTGCGTCTCGTTTCTTCCTTTCGAGAACGGTCTGTAATGTCTTCGCCCGAACCATCAACGAACCCTGAGCAGAAACCGAAACGTCGACGGTTCACGATCGATTTTGAACCGCTGAAGGATCGTTTGCAGATCCGATCCTGGGTTGAACGTCTGAAACGAGATTTATCGACAGGGGGCTACGGAGCACTCGTCAGTCTGGCCGTCCATGCCGTGCTGATGGTGATCCTGGGCTATATCCTGTTCACTGTTCGCGACGAGGGTGATGGCGACCCACTGCAGGCCAGTTGGTCAACGCCCGGCGAAAAGGCTGCCAAATCGGGTCGCAAGTTTTCACCGATCGCCATGCCGATCAACATCGGTGCTGGCCCGGCGACCGCACCCGCCCCGACAAAAACCCCCAACGAAGGTGAAGCGGATGGGGCTCAGAAGGTAGGGGTGGCTCCTGTTGATGTCAGCCAGGCTCTGCAGTCACGCAATCCGCGTGCCCGATCGTCGAATCTGGAAAGTCTGGGGGGAAGCTCCAGTGCCGAGAATGCGATCAAGCTGGGCCTGATGTGGCTGATCCGCCAGCAGAAGACCGATGGACACTGGGAACTGCACCAAGGCTATCCCGATCCCGGATTCTCTGTGATTCGTACAGACACTGGTGCCACAGCACTGGCAATGCTCGCCTTACTGGGACACGGAAATACTCATAAAAATGGCGACCATTCGGAAGCCGTGGGCAAAGGTTTAAAATGGCTGCGAGGCATTCAGGACCCGCAAACCGGAGACCTGCATGACCTGCGACAGGAAGAAGGACGCAACGGTGCGTTTTATGCACATGCAATGGCAACCATCGTCCTGTGCGAGGCACTCGCTTTGACAGGAGATGACGAACTTCGTCCATCTGCGGAAATGGCTGTGAAGTATCTGCTGGCGTCACAGCACCCTGACAACGGGGGCTGGAAATACCGTCCGATTTCGAAGTTGATGGTGGGCGACCTGTCAGTGACTGGCTGGGCGCTGATGGCGCTCCATACCGCCCGTATGGCCGGGATCGAAATTCCCCAGGACGATTTTGTCCGAGCCTCGGGGTTTCTCGATTCCGTTCAGGTCAAGGGACTGTCCCGATACAAGTACGAACCGACATCCCCCGACAGCAAAGCTTCACCGGCCCTCACTGCCGAAGCACTGCTCTGCCGACAGTGGCTCGGCTGGCCAAAGACATTCCCCGAAATGGTGCAGGGTGTGAAGTACGTCACCGCTGATGAAAACTTGCCCGCGTGGGGCGGTGGACGGCGTAACGTCTACGCATGGTATTACACCTCGCAAATGCTGCATAACATCGGAGGTCCCGAATGGAAACGCTGGAACACGGCGGTTCGTGACACGATCGTCAAAAACCAGATCACGGGCGGTTCCGGCAAAGCGGGGAATGATACACGCGGAAGCTGGCATCCCATGTCGCCCCCGGGCGATCCCTTCGAGCATTCCGAGAAGGGGGGACGACTCTACATGACAGTTTTGTGCATCCTGATTCTGGAAACTCCCTACCGGCATAAGCCAATCTATTCCGAAGGGGAAGTCGCGTTCAGCAATCCACGGGCAACTGGCAGCGACAAGTAATTCTTCCGGACACGAGGGATCTGAGCGGTCCAGTTTGAGACGCCGGTTTTTCCGTGTCAGACACAACCGACCTTCCAGTCAGTACTTACGGATCCCCGGCGGCTTTCAGATTCACATTGCCAGGTTTGCCGATTTCGAGCTATAACCCCATCGCCCACTTGGCGTTTCTTCAATCGACCCTTCTGGCTGCGACATGGACGTCCTGCCCCGCATCTTCCGACCGCTCTTTGAGCTGTTTCGTGCGATGTCGCTTCCACAACGAGCGACGGTCGCAGCGGTACCGCTATTGATGCTGTCGGCTCTGGTCTGGATGGTCGTCTTCAATCGCCCAGACGACTCGCAGCCTGTCCTGTTTGGCAAGGTCTTCGCCTCGGACGAACTTGCCACCGCAGAAAAAGCCTTGAATCAAGCCGGGCTGATGAACTATCGGCGTGAAGATCGCAAGCTGCTGGTTCCGGCTGCCGAACTGGATCGCTACAACGCGGCACTTGTCGAATTCGATGCTGTCCCACCTGATCTCGGTTCACAGATCCTCAAGCAGTTTGAATCTCTGGGACCGTTCAGCACCGACCGACATCGTCAGGAAATGAAAGATGCCCTGCTGCTGCAGGAACTGCGGCGGATGATCAAGGCTGTTCCCGACATCGAAGATGCTCGAGTCACCGTTGCCAGTTCTGGTCGGCGAGTCGGGTTTGGCCAAAAGCCACGCGTCACCGCCAATGTCACCGTCAAACCTCGTACGGGACGAGAATTGAATTCTCGACTGGTCGCGTCGCTGCGACAGGCCGTGGCCAGCATGGTTCCGGATCTGCTCCCTGTAGATGTCACCGTATTTGATGTTGCTCGTGGACAGGCGTATACCGGAGAACAGGCGGACGATCCACTCGATGGTCAACTGATACAACGCGTGCGTGAGTTCACCCGCCAGTATGAACAGCAGATTCAAAAAGGACTGTCGTTCATTCCCAACGCAACCGTCGCAGTCCATGTGGACCTGGACAATCTGAAATCGTCTGTGACACGAAAGGAACGCGTTCGAACAATCGTTCCGCAAGAATCGACGATCGCGAATCGTCCGGGCGCCGTTCAGCAGGTTTCGCATGAGGATGCCGATTCTGTGCGACATTCCTCCGGGTTTCGCGGGTCTGACATTCCCTCGGATGTGACTCGCGAAGTCTCTGAGAGGGAATTGCTGGCTGCGATGCCCAAAGCGGTTCAGGTCAGTGTTTCCATCCCGAGCGATTACTATCGCGACGTTGCGGCGCGGCGTAAGGCTCAGGGGACGGGACGATCATTAGATCTGGAAACCATTGAAGAAGAAGTTCTGACAAAGGTCGAACGGACGGTTGGGCGACTCATTCCGGCGGGATCGTCACCCGATGCAATCTCGGTAACCACTGTGGATCGAATGCCGACAGAAACGACAGAGCCCATCCTGTCAACGACGGATCAACTCGGCATCCTGGCGTGGCGTCACGGTGGTTCCTTGGCCCTGGGGCTATTCGTTGTCTGGGCGCTCTGGATGTTGTCCCGACTGAGTTATCAGGGAGCTCCCTTGCCCGCGCCGGTAGAGCCAGCAATTTCACGAGCCCCTGAAACTGCTACTCCTGCTAATCCCGTCACCGCGGTCCCCGAACCGTCGGTCAATAAGGTACAGGAACAGGAGCAGGAAACACCGCCTCCCGGCCTGAAGGAGCTTCTCACACCTGCGACGATCACAACTCCGCATATTCCCATTCCAGCCGCCCCGGTCCCGAATGTGCAACAGGTCTCGCAAGAACCAACCGTTCGACGGTCGGAGGCGTTCGTCATTGAAGGGCCGTTTGCCTTCCTGAATCATCGGCACGCGGATGATATTCGCGAACTGTTAATCGACGAACAACCTCAGACCATCGCTGTGATTGCCGCCCAGCTTCCTCCGGCAATGTCAGCGGCAGTGCTGGCAGGATTTACCCCGGATCGACAGGCCGATGTCCTGCAACGTGTCGCTCGGCTTGGTCCCACTGACCCCGAGATTCTCAATGTCATCGCGGTGGAATTGAAAGAACGCCTCGGTCGTCCTCGTACTCGAGCCGGTGGCGTCGCCCATGCGGCGGCTGTTCTGCGTGAATCCTCGCGCGCCAACTCGCGTACGATGCTCGCCGGGATGGATGATCGAGATTCCGATCTCGCCGATGAACTTCGACAGACTCTGTTTGCATTTGATGACTTGCTGAAGCTGGATGATGAAACGATTCGAGTGATCCTGCAAGAAACTGACGACCGTCCATGGGCTCTGGCACTCAAGGCCAGTCCAGAGCCCGTGCGGCAACGGGTTCTGGGATGCCTGTCCCCTCGCGTCGCTCGTGCTTTCAAAGAAGAGATGGAATCACTCGGTCCGATCCGTCTCAGCGAAATGACTTCGGTCAGACAACAGATTGCCGACAGCATCCGGCGGCTGGAAGATGCAGGACTTATTGCTCTCCCCACGACTTGAGATCAAGCCGTCCGTTCCCCGTGGTAGTGACTCATGACAACAGCTCGCATCGTCAAAGCAAAATCGGTTCGCGATCTTCCGGTCCGTCCCGCTTTCAACTTCGCAGACCTGCGTCAGGAGGCGGACGATGTCGTTGCTCAGGCCCGACAGGCCGCTGCGGAACTTCTGGCAAACGCCCGCCAGGAAGTCGAAACGCTGTGTTCACAAGTCAGAGATCAGGCGCGTGAAGAGGGATTGAATGAGGCCCAGGCAGAGATCTATCGTCAGGCCGACGAAATCGCGCGACACCAGTTGCAGGGCCAATTGGAAACGGCACTACCCGCACTGCGATCTGCAGCCGAGTCACTTCAGGCGGAACGAGATCGCTGGCTCATTCGCTGGGAACAGACAGCAATCCGAGTCGGCGTTGCGATCGCCGAAAAATTGGTGAAAACACAAATTGCGACGCGTGCGGAATTGGCATCCGGCATGATCGCTGATGCGTTGCGACTGGCTGCGGGGCAACCGCGAGTGACTGTGCACCTGCATCCGGACGATCTGGCGGCCTGGGGCGATCAGGGGCCGCGCATTGTCGAATCACTAACCGCCTGTGCCGATTCCACGTTGATTGCCGATCCATTGGTTTCGCGTGGCGGGTGTCGGATCGAGACGACTCACGGTGAAATTGATGCTCGCGTGGAAACCATGCTGGAACGACTGGCGTATGAACTGGTCGACGGTTAGCGATTCCTGGTTTATCGAATTGATAAGACATGCCTTTCAGACTGAATCCACGTCCAACGACGCTCATTGACCAGATCCAGCGGTCGCTGCCGGTCGGATTGAGTGGTCGCGTCTCGCGGTTGGTCGGATTGACAGTGGCTGCGGCAGGTTTCCCCGCTCCGATCGGTGCCGTTGCACGGTTGGAAGCCGAGCATGGTAACAGTGTCGAGGCGGAAGTCGTCGGCTTTTCGGGTGACGACACATTACTGTTGGCCTATGGTGAACTGCACGGCGTCCGTCGCGGGACACGTGTCGTGCTGACTCAATCGGTCCCTGGGGCTCGAGTCGGTGACGGCCTGCTGGGGCGAATCATCAATGGTCGCGGTCGATTTATCGACGACAAGTCACCCGCTGTGCTGCCACATCGCGTGCCACTGCAATCCGAGCCGATTTCGCCAATGAAGCGACCGCGGATTAACCAGCCACTGGGGACCGGAATTCGAGCCATTGATGGACTGTTAACGTGTGGACGAGGTCAACGTCTGGGGATCTTTTCCGGCAGTGGCGTCGGCAAAAGTACTCTGCTGGGACAGATGGCGCGAGCGACCGAAGCGGATGTCAACGTGGTGATCCTGATCGGTGAACGAGGTCGCGAAGTCCGGGAGTTCATCGAACGCGATCTTGGACCCGAGGGACTTGCCCGCAGCGTCGTTGTCGTAGCCACAGGCGATGATCCCGCCGTCCTGCGACTGCGGGCAGCTTACCTGGGAACAGCGATTGCCGAGTACTTTCGTGATACCTGCCGCGACGTATTACTGGTGATGGACAGCGTCACTCGCTTTGCGCTGGCACAGCGCGAGATCGGCCTGGCCGCAGGTGAACCACCCGCCACGCGTGGGTTCCCGCCAAGCGTTTTTGCTTTGCTCCCAAGACTGCTGGAGCGAAGTGGCCGTACGAACAGTGGCAGCATTACCGGGTTGTATACGGTGCTTGTTGAAGGCGATGACACGAACGAGCCGATCGCTGACGCAGTACGTGGAACATTGGACGGGCATGTGATCCTGTCGCGGAAACTCGCCGAACAGGGGCATTTCCCGGCAATCGATGTGCTGATGAGTGTTTCACGGCTGATGAACGATGTCACCAGCGAAGAGCATCGTCGCGCTGCCATTTCTCTGCGCCAATTGCTGGCGGCGCATCGTCAGGCAGAAGATTTGATCTCTATCGGTGCCTACCAGAATGGCGCGAATGCAGTTGTTGATGCAGCACTGCGAATACAGGAGCCAATTCAGATGTTCCTGCAACAGAATCGGACTGAATCTTCGACACTCGCCGAAGCCTCAGCCACTCTCATGATGCTGAAACACATGCGGGACGGTGAAGCTTTCACCGTCCCCCGTCAAACTGCGGATCTGACGGAGTAAACTGATGCCAGTCCCCTTTCGCTTCGACATCGTCTTGCGAGTTCGCGAAGCCGAACGGGATCGCTGCCGAGTGAGACTGGCTCAAGAACAAACGAGCCAAACAGAACTGTGCGCTGAACGGGAACGAGTTGCTGCGGAGCGAGAACAGGTCCTTCAGGAACTCACGCAATTACAGTCCCGTGATCAGTGGTCCGCACAAATTGCACTCGCACTGCATCAGCAAGCGGAACTTTTCAAAGCGGAACTTTTACGGATTGAGGACGATCTTCAACGAGCGGTTGCGACAGTCGCACGCTGTCTGAAGGAATTGACTGAGGCCAATACTGCTGTCCAAGGGCTGGAAAAGCTGGCAGGGCGGCACCAGGCGGACCAATTGCGACTGGAACTGAAAGCCGCTGAACGTAATCGCGAAGACTCGTGGCGAGCGGCTTAAGACTTCGATCGTTCAGACGTCACTCGGCCGCTTTGAGTTTTGCGAGCTGTAAAGCGTAGCCTTGTGCCTGCTGGATTTGACCTGCAGCGTTGAATTTCTCGATTGCCCGCTCCAGCATTCGCATGCAATACGGGCTAGGAGCGTCACCCCGTTTCTGCGGAACCATTGGCAGAAACTCCTGATAGAACCTCAGCACCTGCTGATCTGCACCTTTGATCTGGGCACAGACTTGTTCGAGTTTATCGAGCAGTTTGGGAACGTAACGTCCCTCGTCCGGAAACTTCTTGATGGTGACAGCCAGGCCTTCGATCACATCTTTGGTGTTTCCCTCTTCCAGCAGGTAGTCGCACAGTCGCAGCCTGGCTTCGCACGCAAGGTCTGCCCGGCCTGCGACTTCATACATCAGCACCAGTTGCAGATAGTATTTGTTGCGCAACTTGGGATTCTTCTGATATTGCACAAGGTCGTCGAACACTTTCAGTGTGAAGTCCGGGAAGTTTGCGAACGTCCGGAAGAACTTATCGAACATCGCCGTCATCTGACGATTGCTGTCTGCCCCGATACGACCATCACGAGCCAAAGCCGCCAGTTGAGTCCACGTCGCTTCATTACCAGGGCACAGGTCGATGACCTCATTCAAAAAGGCAATTTCCTGCACAGGTTTCAGTTCCAGCTTATCCCGTAATTGCGGGAAAGCTTTCATCACCAGAGCCGCATGACGGAACGCGACCGAGTTCAGTCCCACGCCCTGCAGTCGAAGTTCCAGTGCTCGATCCGTGGTTTCGCGGCCGGTCTGTGGGTCTCGCAGAGTTCCAACATAATATTTGTCTCCGCGGTAACGTCCGTGTGATTCCAGCGTAAATGCAATACTGGTCCGGGTCGCCTGCTTGACTTCTACCCACATCACCCAGGCATGCAGTTCACCACCATTGGATTCACCGCCAACGTATTCGGCGGGAACACCAATGCTCTTGCCGACTCGCGCTGCAAAGTCAGCCTGCATGGCACAGACACCGCCGAACTGACGGATATTGGGCAGTGAATAGTCCTTCCCCGCCAGTTTGCAGATCCGGCTTTCCGTTCGCAGCATTTCATCGTCATAGGGAACATCGGCATAACACTTGCCAAACATCGTCCGCTTTTGAACGTAGTTTGCCGCCGCCCATTCACGTTCGACACGTGGAGTCTTATGGTTCACCAGGTAAACCAGGAACTCCCACGGAAGAAACTGAGCACGTCCCTGCATGACTCCGGCCGCATCCACGTAATATTCGAAGTTCTCGATCGCACCGAGTAACCCGGATGGCATCTTAGAATGCGTTCGTTGCTGGTGATCTGTGTAGTGATCAATGTTCCCTTCGTTATCCCATGTCAGGGCCAGTGCGATTGCCAGTTGACCGTAGTCATTCAGTTTCGTGGGGAATTTCTGATGCAGCTTCTGCAGAATCTTCCATGCCGCAGCCAGATCGTCCTCTGGTGCCACAGCAATCAGGAACTCTTCCTTGAATTCGACATGTTCATCAAACCACTTCTTGAAGTCTGCTCCATCACCTTCGCCGAGACGGGTCAGTAGCAACTCGTTTTGATTTTCGATGAAATCCGCAAAGACCTTGCGGACCCCCAGATAGTCCTTTTTGCCAGTCAGGTTGTGCTGTTCCTGCAGTTTCGCCAGAGCTTCGATCAGTTTCTCGTCGATCGTTTTTTCAACCGGTTTTTCGGCGGCAGGCATAACCTTACTGATCGCAGCGACCACAAACGGCTCACCGAACAATCCTTGAATTGACTTTGCCACAGCAGGCGATTCACCTCCATAAACGGCAATCAGCTTGTCCTTACGATACAGGCTGGTTTTCGATTTCCAGCCTGCGGGCTCACCAAACAGCTTCTGTCCACCGTCCGTGACCTGTGACGCATCTTCGCGAGCCAACTCGTCGGATCCATATTCAAGGAACGTCAGCAGTTCGTCGCCAACGGCAAAGTGCGAAGCAACACCCGTAAATCCAGGCGGAGCTACCCCGACCGTTGTTTCGACCGTCAGGCCTGCCTTTTGCAACGCAGCGACCAGGCGAATCACGGGTGACGCGGGAGGTTCCACCTGCACTTTGAATTGCATGACCGCGTCGGCACCGCCAGATTCGGCATCAGAAACGACGACTTCGAACATAACGTCGCCGGTTGTTCCCGTTTCAGGTGCCGTCCAGGTCACGACTCCTGTTGCAACATCGATCTTTGCTTCTGTAGGACTGGACTTCAGCTTGTACGTCAGCTTCTGGGCGGGCTTGTCTGCATCTTGCGCCTTGACGTTGACCCGTACTGTTTCACCTGCCGCGATGGTCTGAGTGGAAATCTCGCTGATGACCGGGGGTTGATTGACTTCGTTGACGGTGATCTGGAATTTTCGAGTATCCTGACCACGTCCCCCCTTCGCCTGAACTCCGACAGTGACCGAATGTTCCTCGGGGCCCTGATCTTCATCGGGTGTCCATGTAAACGTTCCCGATCGGGGATCGACTTTTGAACCGGCCGGCCCGGAAACCAGACCGAACGTCCATTCGCCCGGTTTCAATCCCTCGGCTGTGGCCTTGAGTGTCACCTTGACGGTTGACCCTTCGTCGACCGACTGTTTGTCGATTGGCTCCAACACCAGTTTCACGGGCTTCGCGGCCGTCAGCCAGAGTCCGGCGATGCCTATGATCGCGAGGCCAAACAGACCTCCGACGATCATGACGGGACTCATCCCACGCTTCGATGGTCGAGCCGCGATGGGGCGATCTTCGAATTCGAATCCAGTCATGGCCAACTCCAGTCGTAGAACAGAGACTCGCTCAGTGTCACCGGGGCATGCCCCAAATTCAATGCTCGGGTATTGCCCGGAGGGTTCCGAAGGCTCATCTTTCCTGAATCCCGCCTGTTGACTAGACTTCCGCCGGAAGGATTTCCGTTTCAACGTGTTGGATCGATCAGGGATGATCATGCCGCGATCTGTGAGACATCGGCTGGAGTATCTTGTCTTTCAGACGCTCGTTTGCGTCGTGGATTGTCTTTCGCCGCGAGCCACCGTCTGGCTGGCTGAGTCCCTGGCGTGGCTGATTCATTGTATTCTTCCGCGAAAACTGACGCGGTACAAAGTGGCTCGCGACAATATTCGGTTGGCATTTGTTGACAAATACTCCGAGGCCGAAATCGATCAACTGGTTTATCGAATGTGGGTCCACCTCTTTCGAACAGTGGCCGAGATCGTCCAGTCGGTCCGTAAACTGCACATTCACAGTTATCGACAGGCCATTCATTTCGCTGATTTCACTCGAACCAATGAGGCGGTCTGTTCCGGACGCCGTGTGATCATGCTGGGTGGCCACTTTGGAAATTGGGAAATCGGTACCACGTTACTGGGGATGTGGGGATTTCCCATGGGAGTCGTGGCTCGAGAACTCGACAACCCCTACCTGCATGAGTGGTTCCGTCGCTTCCGCGAAATGACCGGGCACCGCTTGATGATGAAGTCGGGGGGGTACGACGATATGAACGCATTGCTGCGAAAGGGAGGCAACCTGGGACTGCTCTGCGACCAGGACGCCGGACCGCGAGGGTTATTTGTGGACTTCTTCGGCCACCCCGCCTCTACTTTCAAGTCAATCGCGCTGCTGGCGCTCGAATACGATGCCCTGATCATCGTGGGATATTCGATTCGTCGTCCCGATAATTACGACGAATCTCCGTGGGTGAAATTTGAAGTCGGTTGCGAAGCGTTGATTGATCCCAGGACAATCAACAGCCACGATCCTGTCGGCGAGATCACTCGCCAGTACACTGCCGCTCTCGAACGGGCGATCTGCAAGGCACCAGAACAGTACTTCTGGGTCCATCGCCGCTGGAAGAGCGAACCCAAAGTCCGGCAACGAGCTTTGCCGCAGCGATTGGCGGGTTAGCGGACAAATCAGCCCCTTGGCGAATCTTTTCTTTGGTACGGGCTTCCAGTCCGTGCCGACTAATCATTCCTTGCTTTGCGGAAACACGATTTCGGAATCATTTCATTCAGCATGCAGTCGGCATGGGCTCGAAGCCCATTCCACACGTCACGTTAGGCGATGCCGATCCTTGCGATTTCTGTGCAGGACTTCTGGCCAAAAATTCAGCAAATTTCGCAGGTTCACGAGCGAAATTCAGGGTCGAAATCGGCAAAAACTTTCTGCTGCGACATCCAAACTCAGCGAATTGTTAATTTTTGGTTTAGCTTGTGAAATTGCCGCCATTACTGGCTCAAACTCCTTGTCACCGAAGGCAAAATTCGGACAATTCAGGGCATTGCACACCAGAGCGGTCGCGGTCTGTAGACCCCCGCTCTTCATTCCCGTGAAGTTAGCACGAATTCAGCAGGCGAATCACGCCAAGGATCCGTTTCGATTTCCGGCGAGTCCTCGAAGGAGTTTCTGAATGTCCGATCAGTGGTTTTACCGTGTTTTCGGTGAAGAATTTGGTCCAATGCCCCTTGAGAAACTTAAGGATCTGGCCGAATCGGGCACAATTCAGCCACTTGATGATGTTCGCTCCTCGTCAGGGAACTGGATGCCAGCCGTGAATGTTGACGAATTAGGATTGTCGACCAGTCAACGGCATACTTCGACAGCAGTGGCTACCTCGGCCTCAGACTTCGACGTCGTCACACAGGGACCCGCTGATTCGTGGTATTGTCAGATCGGCGGAACGGAACTCGGCCCGGTAAGTTTTGATGAGATCATCGAATTTGCCGAAAAAGAACAGATCGGCCCTGACGACGAGGTCAAACTCGGCGCGAGCGGAAAGTGGCGTCGCGCGGGATCAATTGGTCGACTCGTATCGGCGTTCCCATATCAGGCGGTGGAAAAGAAAATCGAATCGAAGCCTGCGATCTCGATCGGCGCGAGTCTCCCGACTCCGCCGAAACGACCGACCGAAGGTCTACCTGGTTCCGCTCGCCAGCCCGAACCACTTGCGACGGCGTCCGCAACCGCACCCGCTGCGGACATGGAAGCGACCTACCGCGTCGCGTATGAACAAGCGGCCGCGCAGGTTGCTGAATCGATGATGGCTCAGGCGGACGCCGCGTATAAGGCTGCCGAACAGCAAGCGATGTCGACGGTCGCCTGGGCTTCTCAAGCAGGTGTCGATCGCTATTGGTGGGGTTGGTCGAACGGTCTGGAATTTGGCCCCGTCGAATTTCCGCAGGTCTTTGGTCTGGCAAAGTCTGGCCAGCTCAAACCTTCCGATTTCGTTCGCAATGGCCAGAACGGCCAATACGTACCAGCATCCAGCCTGCCAGGAGTGCTCACGGCCGTGGCTTCGCTTGCCCGGGCAGTTGAAGCACGCGATCTGGCGAAGTCGCAAGCCCAGGCGGCAGCCAAGCAACTGCCACCTCCTGCAACCGTTCCTGTCTCGCGCATCAATGCTGAAAAGGCGGCCGCTGTCGCCGCCACCGCGGTTCCAGCCAAATCGAATCCCAGCATTCAGACTGTTGCGTCAGCGTCAAAATCGAGTCCAGCGGTTCAGACAATTCAACCCGCAGTTGAACCGGAAGTCGCTCCCGAACCGAAGCCAGCAGAGCCCGTCGAACCCGTTCGTCCAGCATCAAATTACGGATCCTCGTCGGGCGGGTTTTCGTCCTCGTCATCTTCGACGTATTCCACTTTCGGCGCCAACCGTCCGAGCACTCCGGCTAGGCCTGCACCTCGCCGTTCATCTGCCTCAGATAGCACGTGGCTCGCTGATACTCTCGAAAACTTGAAGGACCCCAAGGCGATCGGTTCGATCTGCGTCCTGTCCTTGATTCTGCTTGTTGTCGGCTGGGGATACCTCCCCAAGAACCGGTCAGCAGACATCAAGCGTTACAATGCGCTGAAGCAGATCGCTGATGAGATCCAGGCGAAACGCAGAACAGCACCGGCCGAACTGACGGCCCTGCAACAAAAGCTCGAAAAGACCGCGAAAGAGATCGCAAAAGAAGTTAAGCCGAAAGCGAATCGCGAAGACTTGGCCAAGCTGAATCTGTTGTGGGCGACTCACGACGAAGTTCCTCGCATGACGGCAGCCGGTTTGGGAATGGAATCGCAGGCGGAAAAGAACTTCCACGCCAAACTCAAGGAAGTTGCGTACGAGTTGGGATTGGAGAAGCGACCTCCTGTTGACCTGGCGATGCTCGCTGCCGCCGCACGCGAGGATTGACGCGATTGTTGAGTTCTGATCGGTTTCCTGACACTATCATTGAAATTGATCAGGACGCCGATTCAACCTTGTGAACAGCATTCAGGTGAGCCGGAATCCGGCTCACCTGTTTTTTTTGTATCGCGAGAACCAGTAGGTTGTCATCGCAAACCACCTGATTCATTCAGCAACGAAAGATGGTCGAACATGATTCATCGAAAATCGTGGTTCTTCGTCTTGATGTCGATTCTTCTCTTGGAACGATTGGCTGCCGCTGCGGACTCGATTGAGCCCCCGAAGTCGCCAGGTCTCGTACGCGGCATCAAGGTACAGCCGGATAAGGCTCCCGACTGCACATCGCTGAAGTCTATCGTCGAGACTGTGACCCGAGGTTGCAAGACGAACGACGAGAAGGCGATCGCCATCTACAACTTCATGCGATTAACACATTATCACCGCGCTTATCCGAGCGAAGCGGGCGGGGTTCCGGTTCTCAAGGAAATCAACTGCTACGGGTGGAGTCTGTGTGGTGGTTTACATGCCGAACAATCAGCACTGTGGCGTGAACTCGGCTGGAAATGGCGGTTCGTTGGCTGGCCGGGTCATACCACTGTCGAAGCATTTTATGATGGCCGCTGGCACTATCTGGATGTGTTTTTGAAGTTCTATGCCTGGATGCCTGACCCCAATCATCCGGCGGGTAGAACGATCGCGGGCGAGGATGATCTTGCTGCGAATCCTCAAGAACTGTTGCTCGACGCATTCATCGAAGACCCTGCGCGAAAAGTGTTCTACGCAAAGGGAAACGAATTCACGATGATTGGTGACAAAGCCAACTGGCAGGCCCCGACGTTTCTGGTTTGTGGTGACGACCTCGCGGGGATGATTCAGCCCTTGAAGCAACGAAATCGAGTCGGTGCGGAACCGGGTTGGGCTGGCATCAATCATGCCGATGGAGGCTATTCGGCCGAAGTCAGTCTCGCACCTGGTTTTGGACTGACCAGTACCTGGGACAAGTCGGAAGGGGCCTGGTATTGGGCGGGATCTTCTATTGCCCCATGCCACACGTGCGGTGACAAAGAGATCCGCAATTCCCCCGAAAAAGGTCCGATTGCCGAACCGTACCTGGGGCCCAACTGGAACTGTGAGAGCTATGCCAACGGCCAATTGACCTTTCGCCCGGACTTCTCACACGCCTCGACAATTCAATCATTTAAGTCGATCGAAAACGCGAAGCTGAACGAAGGCGCGCTGGTCCCGATCGATCCCGCGAAGCCCGCCCGTGTTACAGTGCAACTCAAGTCTCCTTACATACTGACTCAAGGGAAAGGGACCGCTGACGGACTCGATTCGTGTGAAGTCAGCGTGGATAACGGGAAGACATGGAAGCGAGCGGAACTGAAGGACTTTGGAGCCGCTATTGGTGGTCAAGTCCAGTCGCTTGTCAGGCTCACCTTCCAGAAGCCGATCAAGAATCTCGAACTGCAGGCGACAGTCCAAAACAATCCGTTTGCGTTGCCCTTTTTGTCACCCGGAAAGAATACCATCACGGTCTCGGTCGCCGACGCGGTGGCACTCGGTGAGAACAAGCTGGTTGTCACGTATGCCTATCGCAAGGGTTCGCGCCGTAAAAGCTACGAGCAACTTTATCTCGAAGGAAAAGAGATCGCTCGCGGGCACGATGCGACGTGGGAAGCAACGCAGACGGTCATCCAGAAAGAATTCACTGCGGCACAACTTCCCGCACAGTTCGACATCGATATTCCAACACCCCGTGGTCAGTATCCTGTCTATCCCCGCATGGTGTTTGTCCGGCGCGAGGTTGTCGCACTGAATCAGAAACCGCTGCCTCTGCCAGCAGATGCATCACCCCCTCGATTGTCACCCGGTGACGAATTGAAGACGCTGCCGAATCCGCTCCTGGCAGGAACTCAGCCACCTCCGCCGCGCGTTGTCCGTCCGACGAAATCCGTTCAGATCGAATTGAAGCCCAGCCACTTTGTCACGCGATCGGGCGAAGTCCCAACCAGCGACATGCTGAAGTGGCCAAAAGCAAAGCAAGAGGCGGTTGAACCAATTGCGTACCTGATTGGTGGCGACGTCAAGAATCTGCCGCCACTCAAGGAACTGACCGCAGCGCGTCTGATCATCCCCGTGGTACGAGCACACGAGAAAGCTCCGACACGGATCGGTGTCACCAGCCTGAAGGGACCATTCCTCGCAGGTCAGTCGTTCAACTTCGACTTGCTTGGTGATCCTCTGTCGACAGTGATCGTCCCGTCACTTCCCGCAGAAGAGCCGGCCTGGTCTCCGCCGAAGGAATTCAAGATTGATGTCACGCGACAGGTACGTTCGTTGATTCTGGGCGAAGCGAAGTTTCACGGATTCGGGCTACGAGTCGTCCCTGACCGCGCTGTCGACGATGGCTGGACTGTCCGGGTTCATCTTCCCAAGCAACCCAGGATTGTGTTGGAAGTGGAGACTTTTGAAAACCCGTAGTGCTCAGTCAGTCCCAGTCCGTCGCCGACGTCATGTTTGCCGTCCGCCGGTCTTGATCAAGTCGATCAATTCTTTCGTAGAAAGCTTTCCGGCCTGGTCAGTTCCGTCGAGAATCCCGGCAACGAGGTTTCGCTTGTCGGCGTGCAGCTTCAGAATCTGTTCTTCAATCGTTTCCTTGGCTACGACCGCTTCGTGTTGGCTGGTGCTCGGTTATCCACAAGATCCGACATCCGAACCTGGCGGAATTTCACGCAGTTGGCAGAAAGTTATCCGACTCTGGTGGCTGTGAACCGCGAGACCAAGGACCACGTGCTCATCTGTTCCGTCGTGTTTCGCCTGCATTATTGACAATCGACCGACTGTCTGGGCAGAAAATCTCCGTCGCGGCATTGTTCTTGCCGTTGATGTGTGGTCGCACTGCGACAAAGTTCCAGACACTTTTTCAGGTCGATGAAGACGATGAGATTCGAATGCTCGGGCACCAGCATCCTCAGTTCGCAGCAATGGCCCTGGTGGAAGGATCATCTGTACATGCTGCTGTACATCATTGCCTACATGTTCGACGACACGCTGATGGTCGTCGGTGTTGTCATTACGCTGGATAAATTCAAGTTGCAGGAACGTGGTGGCCGGATCCTGAAGCTTGTGAGCGGCTTGGTGATCATCGTGCTGGGGTCAGTTATGGTACTGAAGCCGGAGTGGTTGGTCTAAGAGGGTGTGCCATTGCGGGGTTGTACGACCTGCAATCCGCCGTAGAGAAACTTCCGCCGCTCCCATCAATGAATCCAATGCAGACAGAAGCACTTCGCGCGACGGGAACAACTGCTGCGGATGTCTTACCCTCTGGCTTACTCTTTTTGGACGCCGAACCCCGCATTTCGATGCCTTTCAGTGCGCCAGCCGGGAAGCAGTCGACGAAGGCTGGAAAAGACGAAACCGCCGAGAAAACAAGGGTTTTCCCAGCGGTTGAGCGTGTTTTAACGGAGAGGGGGGGATTCGA